>RDOE01000047.1 GCA_011364975.1 Promethearchaeota archaeon
CGATCATATTATGAGAGATTTTTCCTCCAGGGTCAAAAATGCCAATACTATTTAATTGACTTATAAAACTTTTTACTGTCTCATTTAAGTTATCATATTCTTTCCATTTAGAAATAATAAAATCTCGCCATTCAATATAACTATCCTCTGCTTTTTGTAGAAAATTTAAGGCGAACTCTTCAGTCAAAAGTCCAAAATGAGCTAAGCTAAGTGATTTATAATCTATATCTTTAATTTTTTCAAAGGAGGAGAACAATTTTTCCTCAGAAAAATCGGGAGGCATAATTGGTGGAATTATCAATTCCTTGGTCCATAAATATCCCAGAACGTCGCCAATGATTAGGTTTTTATTTTTCTCATCAAAAATCGAAATACTACAATTTGTATGTCCTGGCGTTTCATAAATTTTTAATGTTAGCTCTCCTAAATTAATTTCTTCTTCATCTTCAACTACTTTAATTCCTTCAATTGATTTTAAATCCTTAAAGAAGGGATAGAAACAATCATTATACTTCTTATTGTTCTTAAGTGATTTAACTCCAGATTTTGCTGCTAATACTTCTAAATTTTTAATTTTTTCTTGAAATATATGAGTTCCTCCCGCATGATCCCAATGCGAATGGGTTAAAATTAGAATATCTGGGGTTAAATTCATGCTTTTTAATCGTTCAAGTATGTTGAATGCATTTTCGGGTCCAGAACTGTCGATTAAAGCTTTTTTTTCAGTTCCTTTTAACATAAAAGAAGCCATAGCTTTCCTTTCGTTATTTAAGAAAGAATCGATCAAATAGGTATTCTGATTAAGTTTTCCTTCTTGCCTGATCCATCCCATAAAAATTAGCACTCAAATTATTTTATTTTTTATCTAATTAAAATTATTCATTACCAATTAAGTATATTAAACCTTCAGGAAGATACTCTCGCCAAGCTATATATTCGTGTCCTCCGGGATATTCTTCATAATAATATGTATATCCTTTTTCCTCTAACATATTTTTAAAATTTCGTACGTGAGGGATAGCCCTAGTTTCAAGATTTCCTACATTGATATAAAATTTGATAGGTAACCGTTCCTTCTTATAAAACTGTTTTGTTAACCATTCTGTCTCATACTCATCTTCTTTAGTCCACCAGCGAACAAAATCCTTTCCGTAGAACTGTATTGAATATTGAAACCAATCATATCCAGGATACCATCCATACCATCCAGATTGAGATAATACTTTTCTAAACAAATTTGGATATCTATATGCAATAAAGCTTGCTGTTAAACCTCCAGAACTGCTTCCTATCAAAACCCTATTCTCCGGATCAGTACTGATATTATATTTATCACGAACCCAAGGAAGTAATTCTTTTGCTACAAAATCCGCAAAAAGAGGATAACACGATAAGTCTTTACCCCGTATAAATCCACTAAAATTATGGACAAATACCGAAATAACAGGTGGGATCTTATTTTCAGCTATTAAATTATCAAAAATAGTCGGAGTTTGGGTGAAATCAATAAATGCCTTACCATCAAACACAACTGAAAAATGATATGGTCCTTCAATTTTCTTATAATTATGAGGGAAATAAACCCAAATTTTTCTAGTTTCATTTAGCGATTTACTCTCAAAATCAAATTCCTTTAATGTACCTGGAACAATATAATGTCTAGGAAAAGTCCATCTTTGCGGTTTTGCATCTGGCATTTCTAAGACCGAATATTTTACTTCAAACATTTTTCCTTCTCTTCTGTATCTTTGAATAAAGTATTTTGAATTATGCGGATCTGGAACAAGGGTATCTCCATGAGCTATTAAGTTATCGTAAAATCTAGTATATCTTAATGTATTATTTATACTAAAAGTGTATATCGTTCGGGTTCCTTTTAATACCTTAAAACTTTTATAAAAAAGATTAGTACCATCCATTCTTTCACAAATATTATTGGATATTACATCATCTTGATCTTCTAAAGCGCAAATTACCACCACATTTTTTATGTTTTTATCGCCTTTATAAACAAATGTAACTAATTGGTGTTCAATATCAGTATCGATAGATTCAATAATAGGAGTTCCTTCTCTTTCAATTTTCGTCCAAAAATCCTTTAAAGCAATTGAATTTCCATATGACAATTTTACTTTAAGATTTTCTAGTATAGGGCTTTCTATGTATTGTTTGTTAATCATCGATATCAATTTATTTTAAATACTATATTAAATTCAGATGGTTATTTTTTATTCTATGATAAATAGACATTATAAATTAAGTTTTTTCCTTTTATGAAAGAATACACTATTGATTTTATTTTCAATTAAGTTACTTAATAGTATTATTTTAAAGGTAGTTAATTTTATTTTAACTCAAATAAAAAGGTCAAATTTAGGGATAAAGAATGACTGAATCGAATAAACAATTAAAATTTAAAATTGCTACTCCACACGACCTTTCAGAACGCTCAAAATGGTTAAGAGAATATTACTTCAAAGGTGCCAATCGCGAATGGAATAATCAATTTATGCCTTTTACCACTGGAATGGATTGGGATACCATATGGAGCGAATTGGATTATTACATTGTACCTGAAGTACATACTTATATAGGAATTAAGGGAAAAGGAGTTTTTGAAAGTACTTTTCGATCTATGGCACAAACTATAGATTCCTTACCTGAGAATTTTTGGAAATTATCCTTACCGGAACGACGGGCTATCTTTTTTAAGGAAGCGATGTTAAATTATATTCCCCAAGAGATTGTTGGTCCAAGCTTACTGGCGGGTTCAAGGTTTAATACTCAATTAAGCAAATGTTTTAATAAAGAAGAAGCTAAAAGCTTTTGGAAAAACATTCTTGAGGTTAGACATAAGTATTTTAAATTTCATAATTCCGGGTTTGGAAATGCAGGAGCAACAGCAGGGCATTTTATTCCGGATTATGAAACCGTTATTAATAAAGGATTTAAATATATTTATGAACGAGCTAAACAGATTTATGAGGCTCTTAGTAAAAAAGAAAAGGCAAGTCCAAGAGGAGACGAGCTATTAGCTATAATGATCTCTGCTGAGGTACCCCGAGATTTAGCTAAAAAGTACGCTGAAGAATGCAGAAGGCTAAAAAATCAAACTAAGGATCCAAAAAGAGTAGAGGAGCTTGAACAAATGGCTAAGAATCTGGAACGAGTACCTTGGGAACCTGCTAAAACATTCTGGCAAGGTGTCCAAGCAATATGGTTAACCCATATGTTAATCATGGCAGAGGAATCATATCCGGGAGCTGGAACCTCCTTTGGTAGAACTGATCAACATCTCTGGCCATTATATAAAAAAGATGTAATTGAGGATAAAAGAATATCGAAAGAATTTGCTAAAGATATCTTGGGAAGCTTTTGGTTTCATTGTAACACCGCATATGATGCTATGATTAAAATTGCTAAACAAGGTATAACGAGTGGTTTTGGGCAGCTAATGACTTTATCAGGTTGTGGTCCAAATGGTATAGATCTAACAAACGAATTGACATATACAATTCTCGAAGTTATAGATGAATGGTCCCCTATCTTAGAACCCAAACCAAATGTTAGATTGCATAGAAATTCACCAGAAAAATTATTGAATATCGTGGTTGATATGCTTTCACGTTCACAAGGAGCTCCTTTTTTAATCAATTTTGATGAAAGAAGTATTGCTGGTATGGTTGCCGAAGGAATTCCCGAGGAGGATGCATGGGATTACGCTTGTGTAGGGTGTCTTGAAAATACGATGCAAGGAAATGATCGTAGTGGTACAGTTAATTTAAACCCTAATTTAGCAAAAACAATTGAATTAGTGTTATGGAACGGAAAACTGATGCCTGGAAATGTAGCTAAACCATGGAATAAAGAAAGTGAACAATTCGGTCCAAAGACAGGAAAACCTGAGGATTTTGAAAGCTGGGAGCAGTTCTTTAATGCTTGGAAGATGCAGATGGAGTATGCCATCAAATATTTAGCAGAGACGTACAACTTGACAGAAAAACTTCGGGCGGAGTATTTACCCACTCCATATGTATCCAGTATTGTTCGAGGATGCATAGAAAAGGGTTTAGATGTTAGAAATGGAGGACCTATGTTAGCGTTTGTAACAGTTGAAGGTGTTGGATATGCCACAACTGTTGACTCCCTTTTAGCAATAAAGCACATTGTATACGATACAAAGAAATATTCTATGACTGAATTAAAAGATGCATTATTAAACAATTTTGAAGCAGATTATTCTATTCTCCAAACTATACTCATTAATAAAGCACCAAAATATGGCAATGATGAAGGGGAAGCTGATGAGCTAGCAAGAAGTATTATGGAATTCTGGTCAGGTGAAACTTGGAAATATAAAACTCCCACGGGTTTTCAATATCGTCCAGGAATGTTGTCTTGGAATTATTGGGCAGGTTCAGCTGCCAGTAAAACCCCAGCCACTCCTAATGGTAGGAAGAAAGGAACATTTTTATCTAACGCAATTTGTCCAACTGATGGTGTTGATATTAAGGGACCCACATCGGTTACCAATTCAGTGGGTACTGTCTTAGGTGGAAAAACAGAAGATGGAAAATATATTAACTACTTGCCCAATGGAGCAAGTCACACTATAACATTTAATCCTAGTATGCTAAGAAATCCAGAACATCAAGAAAAATTCAAAGCTTACTTGAAGGGCTATATCGAGAACGGAGGAACTTGTTTACAAGTCAATATGCTGGATGCTGAAATGCTTCGAGATGCACAAAAACACCCAGAAAATTATCAAAACTTATTGGTACGAGTCACAGGGTATAATGCCTATTTCAATGCAATTGGCAAGGAACTTCAAGATGAGATAATTGCAAGAGAAGCTCATAAAATTTAAATGAGGATTCAAGAATGGCTACATCTAACCAAGCCCTTATCTTTCAGATTCAAAAAATGTCCACTGAGGATGGACCAGGAATTCGTACCACCATTTTTTTTAAACAATGTCCTTTAAAGTGCGTGTGGTGCCACAATCCAGAATCTATTCTAAAAAAGAAGCAATTAGAATGGCTCCAACATAAATGTATTGGATGTAAAACATGTTTAGAAACGTGTCCAAATGAAGCGTTATTTTTAGACGAAAATGGAATGCATATTGATCGAGATAAATGCGATTGTTGTGGAAGATGTGTTGAAGAATGTCCAAGTACTGCACTTCATATGTGGGGTGAAATTTGGAATTTAGATGACCTTTATTATGAAATCCAAAAGGATAAAGTGTATTATACAGAATCTAAAGGCGGAATTACTGTATCTGGGGGAGAACCAACCCTTCAAGAGGAATTTATAGTTGAATTCTTTAAAAAATGTAAAGAAAATGATATATCCACTGCTTTAGATACTTGTGGCATTACAAGTCGCGAAATTTACGAAAAAATCTTACCGTATACTGATTTAATTTTATTAGATATCAAGGAAATGGATAATGAAAAGCATAAGGAATTCACAGGAGTTTCTAATGAAACTATATTAAAAAATGCAATTTGGATGGCGGAATATGTGGATAAAGAAAAGAAACGTCTCTGGATTAGAACTCCTTTAATCCCAAATTACACTGCAACAGAAGAGAATGTGCAAAACATAGGTAATTTTATTGTTAACGAATTACATAACATTCCAGAACGATGGGACCTCTTAAGTTTTAATAATTTATGTACTTCTAAATATGAAAGATTAGATATGGAATGGCTTCTAAAAGATGTCCCTCTAATGAAAACAAGCGAAATAGAAAAATTATTTAACCTTGCCAAAAGCACAAAGACAAGGAATATTCATTGGTCAGGATTAACCAAAAAAGACTAAGATTGATTTTATTATTATAAATATATAAAAAGTGGTAAAAATGGGAAAGAAAAGTAATCAAATACAATGGAATGAACAAGCTTCAGAAGAGGCAATTAATTTTACTCAACCAGATATAATGTTAAAATTAGTTTCAACGGTGGATGACCGGGGATGGCCTCATATAACTATGATATCAAGCAATCGCTTGATAGGGAAAAAGGAATTAGTATGGGGACAATTCACCGAAGGGACAAGCAAAGAATATGTCAAGAAAAACCCAAAACAGGGGATTTTTTACATGACCGCGGAAATGCCGTTTAAATACCTTCAAGTGAAAGCGGATTTTTCCTATACATCTAAAGAGGGTGAAGATTTGGAACATTTTAACAAATCCAACTTAATGCGTTATTTTACTTATGTTAGGGTTCATACTGCCTATTATAATACTATTAAAAAAATTACTCAAGTAAGAGATTTACCCTTAATGGGGGTAATTATGGGAATCTTGAAAAATATGATAGGAAAAGGAGGCGCTAAAACCAAATTGATTGAAAAAAGGTTAAATGTGATAGGATATAATCTATTTAAAGCGCCGATTGCAGTTCGGGTCATTTCATATATAGATCCAGAAGACACTTATCCTCTAATGATTCCCTGTCTTCAACTTCAAGCAGCCGATCATAATAGATTAGTATTTCCGCTAACTGTTGGAAAAGAAGATTTACTTAAAATACCTCAAAACATTAAAGTAGCAGTTTTTGGAATGAATTTTGATTTTGCTAATCAGCTTGTAAAAGGAACTTTCACAGGGTTTAATAAATTCAGAGGAATCAAGTTTGGTGTAATTGAAATTGAAGAAATCTATAACGGAGCCCCTCCTTTAATGGGAAAAATTTATCCTGAAATTCAAACGCAGCCCAAAGTTACAGAATTTCACCTTTAATCTCAGAAATTTAAACATAATAAAATTTTGAAACTTTTATTTTTGATTTTATTTTTTCTTAACTAAAGTAGCATAATGTTTTGAATTTGGTTTGTTTTAAAATGAGTGAACGAATGAATGTATTATTTATAATTACGGATCAACATAGATCAGACCATCTTGGATGCTATGGAAACTCCATATTAAAAACTCCGAATATCGACAAGTTTGCTAACGAAAGTGTTAGATTTTCGAATGCTTTCTGTACAAATCCCATGTGTATGCCTAATAGAGCAACACTTCTAACAGGATATTATCCAAATGTGCATGGTGTGAGAAGTAACGGCATAAATTTACCTTGGGAGACACCAACTATAACCAAAACGCTCGCAAGTAGAGGATATCATACAATAAATATAGGAAAGATGCATTTAAACTATTGGACTCCACCGTATTCTCCCAGTGATAGAACAGCAGAAAGTTTTGATGATTGGAAAGTTGAAAACCCTAAAGGAAACCATTTAGCCCATGAGAATTTCCCGATGCCATATTATGGATTTCAAGAATGTGATCTGGTTTTAGGACACAGTTCTGCCTGTATCGGTCATTATCTTAATTGGTTAAAAGAAAGAGCACCCGATATAGCTAAAAGTGTTATAGAGCAACATAATACGGAACTGCCTATATTTCACCTTTTCAATGAAAATTATATTTCTGAAGAATTATACAACACTACTTATATTAAAGATCATACTATTTCTTTCTTAGAACGATATGTTCAAGGTAGATACGGGAATAAACCCTTCTTTTTACATTGTAGTTTCCCCGATCCTCATCATCCTGTGAGTCCACCGGGTAAATATAAGGATATGTATAGCCCAGAAGATATTGAATTACCTGCATCCTTTCATGATATTGAGAGACTCTACAAGCATCCTTATATGAAAACTCATTTAGAAAACCCTCCTATGAGAGGAGGCTTACTTAGAGAAGAAACTGAACAAAATGTAAAAAGATTTATCGCATTAAATTATGGTGCAGTTTCATTAATTGATCATGCTGTAGGTAAAATTTTAGCATCATTAAATAAGTTGGGTTTATCTGAAAATACAATGGTCATATTCACTTCGGATCATGGCGATTATATGGGAGATCACGGTATAACCTTGAAAGGGCCATCTCCCTTTAATGGAACTTTACAGATTCCATTGATTTGGAAAGTTCCGGGAATTTCCAAGCCAAGTATTTCTAATGCATTGATTAGTTCAATAGACATTCCTAAAACCATCTTAGAATTATTAAGCATAAAAGAAAGATATCGACCACCTCAAATGCAGGGTTATGATATGACACCCGTTCTAAAGAATGAAAGTGAAGATGTAAGAGATTGTATCCTAATTACCGAAGACGAGGAGGTGGGACCTAAGGGACCATTATATACCCGATTATGCCATTTAATAACTAAGGACTACAAACTAACAAAATATGCAGAACTTCCTCACTTTGGAGATATCTATCATCGAAAGAGGGATAAAGACGAATTGTATAATCTCTGGAATCGAAATAAGGATTTAAAAATGAAATTAGTAGACAAATTATTTCATGAGTATATGATTACAAGGAGCCGATTTCCTATCCGACAAGGTGGTACCTGAAACTATGATTTGGAAAACTAAAATTACTCAGATGTTAAACATACAATATCCATTGGTAATGGGTGCTTTTGGAGGTTGGGGAAAATCTGATTTTGCCCATTCCTTTTCCGAATCTGGAGGTTTAGGAACCATTGCTGCCTTGAATTTTCCAAAAATCGAGGATTTTAAAAATGACCTTCAGAAAATGAAAAACTTAACAGAAAAACCTTTTGCGGTTAATCTATCCTTACCACACCATGCTTTAGACAAAGCTTATGAAGAAGAAGAAATACAAAAACGCCATTTAGCCTACATAGAGGCAGCATTATCAAAGGAATGTAAGATATTTACCACTTCTGGCTATAAAGCATCATTTATAGAAAAAAGAGTACATGATGCAGGTGGAATTTGGATACATAAATGTACTTTATTAAATCATGCCCTTTCATCTGAGAGAGAAGGAGCAGATGCAGTCACGATATTAGGACTTGAAGGAACGGGTTTTAAAAATCCAATTTCAAATACCACTTTAGTAAATATTACTGTTGCGAGAAAATACTTGAAAATCCCTATTATAGCTGCAGGAGGAGTAGGAGATGCGCGAGGATTTCTAGCCTCTTTAGCGATGGGTGCAGAAGCAGTTTGCCTTGGAACCGCATTAATGACAACAGAGGAATGCCCAGTACCGGCTAGAGTCAAGCAAAAGTGGATTCAAACGGATATATATACGGAAGATTTTTATAAGCGAATTTATCACTACAATATTAAGAACTTTATGGCCCCATCCACTGCAATAGCACATTGTAAAGAAATTATTCCAATGAAAAAGTTAATTCATAATATAATAAACGAATCAGAGAAAATCCTAAAATCATGGGGATTCACCAATAATGAATTTCGTACATTAGGTTTATAATAGGATTGTATATAAAACTCCATTAAAAGAAGATTTAGGTAATAAATCTAATACAAAATTCAAAATATTTATAGGATTTAGGCTAATAGATCAAATATTAACTCTATATAAAAATTGTTATAAATTTTTTACTAAAAAGTGAATAAAATATGATACCATTAATTTTAATAGTTGCTTTAATTGCGGGTATTATTTCGATTGGCATGGCTCTCTACTTTAGGAAACTGGTTTTGAAAGAAGATCCTGGAAATGAACGGATGGTCGAAGTATCAGGCTATATTGAGAAAGGAGCAAAAACCTACATCAAAATCCAATATAAAGTTTTAGCAATATTTGTTGCTGTTCTCTTTGTAGTTATTTTACTCTTTCTCCCATCTGAATTAACGGGTGGAGCACTTCCATTAGCAGTAGGAGATCTTAATTGGGAACAAGCTATGGCATATGCTATAGGAGCTCTTGGTTCAATGGTAGCAGGATATTTAGGGATGTATGTTGGAGTGAAAGCCAACACACGGGCTGCCCAAGGATGTACTGTTGGAACTAAAAAAGGCTTTGATATCGCCTTTTTTGGAGGCTCAGTTATGGGATTAGCTGTTGTAGGAGTAGCTCTGATTGGAGTTTCTATTATCATTTGGGTCTTTCAAACACCAATTGTCGTACTGGGCTTCAGTTTTGGAGCTAGTAGTATTGCGCTCTTCATGAAATGTGGTGGTGGAATCTATACCAAGACTGCTGATGTTGGTGCTGACTTAGTTGGGAAAGCAGAATATAATCTACCTGAAGATGATCCAAGAAATCCTGCTACAATTGCGGATAATGTTGGAGATAACGTAGGAGATATTGCTGGTATGGGAAGTGATTTATTTGACTCTTATGTTGCCTCTATAGTTGCTGCTATGCTTCTTGCTGCTGCTTTAGTAATTGGAGATGCGCAGGGCTATTTTGTCGTGTATCCCCTTGTTATTTGTGGGGTAGGCTTAATCGCTTCTTTGATTGGTATTTTCTTAATAAAGTGGAAGGGCTCTGAAGACCCTGGAAAATCTCTAAATCTTGGAACATACCTTGCCACTGTCATTTTCGCTGGATTAGGCGCAATATTTTCTTTATTAATGACAATAGGTCTTGATCCGATTTATATAAGTAAAGTATGGAGTAATTATTGGGCTGTGTTATTAGGACTTGCTAGTGGATTAGTGATTGGTTTTACAAGTGATTATTTTACTAGAGATGATAAAAAACCCACACGCAATATGGCATATGCAGCTCAGGAGGGAGATGCGGTTGTTATCCTCTCTGGATTTGCATATGGTTTAATAAGTGTCGTACCTCCTGCAATTGGAATAGTCATTGCAATGTTCCTAGCCTATATTCTTGATGGAGTATTTGGTGTAGCTATGGCGGCTGTAGGGATGTTAGCTATTGTAGGAACAATTGTATCAAATGATGCATATGGTCCAATTGTCGATAATGCGAGAAGTATTGCTGAACAGGGTGAACTAGGAGATGAAATTATCCGTACAGCAGATCGTTTAGATTCTGCGGGAAATACAGCAAAAGCAATAACAAAAGGTTTTGCGATAGGTGCTGCCAACTTAACGGTACTTGCCTTGCTCTTTTCTTATACAGAAGAAGCTGGTATAACCTTAGCTGGTATAAACCTATTAGATATTAGAGTCCTTATAGGTGCATTTATCGGTGTTGTGGTTCCAGCCTTATTTTCAGCGTTATTAGTATTAGCCGTCCAAAGAAATGCTGCTAAGATGGTTGATGAAATTCGACGACAATTTGAAGAAAACCCGAAAATACTAAAAGGCGAAGAGGCTGCTGATTTCAGCAGAACCATAGATATTGCCACTAAAGGTTCATTAAAAGAATTAATCCTCCCTAGTATTATTTCTATTGTAATTCCTATTGTTGTAGGAATTTTGTTTGGCGTTGCTGGCTTAGGAGCCTTCCTGGCTGGTGCAATTCTTTCAGGGTTCGTATTTGCAGTATTTATGAGTAATGCAGGTGGAGCTTGGGATAATGCGAAAAAGTGGATTGAAGATGGAAACCTCGGAGGCAAAGGAACTGATACTCATAAAGCTGCAATTACAGGTGATACGGTGGGTGATCCGTTCAAAGACACTGCCGGTCCTAGCATTAATACACTTCTAGTAGTGATGTCACTTACGGCTTCAATATTTATGGGACTATTACTTCTCTTTAATGGCGGAGCAGGACTTTTTGTCTTATAAAAAAAATTAGTAAATTTAATCAATTTTTCTTTTTTTTATTAAATACACAAACAAGACTGTAATTACTTTTCAACATTTTATAAAGTATATTTACTGGACAGTTAATCAATTCAAAAAATATAACCAATCAAAAAAAAATTTATATTATTTTTTCTATAAATATTAAAAATTTATACTCCTCTTCCTTTTTAATATTATAGAAAACCTTTAATAATATATAATCATCATTTAAGAGTTTTACATTGGTACGACCTCCGACAGAAAAGAATATTTGTCTGAAATGCAAGGGCTCGCGTCTCCTATGTGGGAAAAAAACATGTCCAATTCTCCTTAAAAAATCTGTTTTAAAATCTTTAGTCCCATTTGAGATTGATAAAACAATGAGAAATGTGGAAGTATTTGGAGCAAGCCCCCCCGGATTTTTCGTAGGTCGTTTTAACTATCCAAATGTATATTTAGGACCTTTAATTCCTTACCAAGAATTTGAGACTGGACTCAATATCTCAGATTATCATATTCTGGATGCTCCGGAATTATGGTTTGGACGACCAATGACAGACATTATAAAATACAGGAGTAGTTTAGTTAGAAGTAATTTTAAAGTGCATGTTAATATTGGTCAGAAAAAGAGAAAAAACACACCTTCGTTAAGTTCGCAAAGACTCTTAGAAACATCACAACATTTATCCATGGCAGCTCGCCCCGTAGACGCCGAGTCTTCAATTGAAAGAATGAGTTTGAGAATGATGATGGATAATCATGCACTACCAATGGGACCAAGTGGGACCACTAAAAAAATTGAGATTACAGAGAATATAAAAGTTCATCCTAAAGTAGAATATTGTGTTTCTGATACGGATTTAAAAGCAACTGAGGCTGTTTCCGAGTATCTATATAAGAATGGGCATGTACCAGAATCTACCATCGAACGAGTGTTTTCAGCAGGGCTTCTTGGTCAGAAAAATTTGAGAAGACTTGTTCCAACTCGTTGGTCAATAACTGCTGTTGATGATATCATTTCAAAAGGATTAATTGAAGAAATAAAGAAATTTCCTGAAATTAATGATTATCAGATTTTTGAATCTACTTATTTAGACAATCATTTTAAAATTCTGATTTTTCCAGGTAAATTCACATATGAAATGAATGAAGTGTGGGCTCCTAATACGTTATGGAACATATCACTTGATGGAAATACTCGAAATTTAAAACCTCAGATAATGACCGATTTTGAGTTTTATCAAGGTCGTAAAAATTATGCAAGTAATATAACTGGTGCGTATTATGCAGCTCGTAAGTCTGTTTGTGAATATCTTTATAATATTAAGCGTCAAGCTAGGATTCTAATATTTCGAGAAGTTTCTGGCGGATATGTGGTACCTCTGGGTGTTTGGGTAATACGAGAGACTGTTGAAAATGCGATGTTCACCACAAAATCCATTAAATTTGATAATTTTGATGATGCAATAAAGAAGATGGCGGATGGATTTATGGTTGATTTGAAATATTGGAAGCAAAGCAGTAAATTAATAAATTTTATTAAATCTCAGAAAACTATAGACACCTTTTTATAATTTATCATCCTTTCCTATTTACATTTAAATTTCTGGGGTATTTTAAATTGATCATTGATATGCACATGCATCCATTTTGTCGTGAAGCGCATTATGGAAATAAAAAGTTAATTATAAATGCTATGGCTGGAGAAAATTCAAGGAAATTATTAGCCACAAAGCGTTATGTTAATGCTATAATGGAAAAATATACGATCGAAGATTACATTAAAATAATGAATAAATTTAAAATTGATAAAGCAGTTATCGTGTCTCTTAATGTGAAAACTGCGTATGGTTTTTATATGGTTAATAATGATGACATTGCGGATTTTGTGTCTAAATATCCTGAACGTTTCATAGGATTTGGATGTATAGATGTGCCTGCTCAAAATGCCATAGATGAACTTGATTATGCCATCAATTCGCTTAGCTTGAAAGGGATAAAATTAGTTCCACCTGCGCAAAAGTTTGATTTATCTAATAAAAAGTTTGATCCATTATGGGCCAAAATGATAGATTCAAATATTCTACTATGGACACATGGCGGTCATCAACAATCTTTTATCGGATCAGACGCTAAATACGGCCATCCTATGTTAATAGATGATTTAGCGTTAAGATTCAAGGATTTAATTATTATAATTGGTCATATGGGTGTTCCTTGGATGTGGGAGGCATGGTCTGTTACAGCTAGACATGAAAACGTGTATGTTGATATTTCTTCTCATCCTAATTTATATAAATGGTTTCCATTTGATGCTTTTAAATCTTATAACATAACTAATAAACTTCTTTTTGCAACCGATTATCCTCTAGTTCATTATAGTGAAATTTTTTCAGAATTTGACAAAATAAATATAGATGATGGATTTAGAAATAAAATCTTAGGAGAAAATGCTCAAAAATTATTAAAATTTTCATAAATTTTCAATTTATAAAGCGATAATAAGAATGAAAGTTTTTATTTGAGTTAATATGATTTGGAAAACTAAAATCACCGAGATGACCAAAACTAAATATCCTTTAGTTATGGCAGCATTTGCTAGATGGAGCTCAACGGAATTTGCTGCTGCATTTTCAAATGCAGGAGGATTGGGTATAGTTACCGCATTAAATTACGCTAAAGATACATTTAGAAAAGAATTACAAAAAATGAAATCATTAACGGATAAACCATTTGGAGTGAATATAACAGTCACACCACCAAGAAATTATTATAATGAAGATAAATTCAAAGAAGAGGATTATCTTAAATATGTTGAAATTGCTCTTAGTGAAGGGATTACAATTTTTACTAGTTCCGCTTATCAAGCTCCGTTCATAGGAAAGAGAGTCCATGAAGCAGGATGTTATTGGTTTCATAAATGTTCATTAATAAGACATGCCTTATCTGCAGAGAGATTAGGCGCAGATGCAATAACAATCATTGGTCTAGAAGCAGCGGGATATAAAAATCCATACATGCACACTACGTTAGTAAATCTTACTGTAGCAAAGGAAATATTAAAAGTACCTATAATAGCAGCGGGAGGTTTTGGCGATGCGCGTGGAATAATTGGTGCGCTAGTCATGGGTGCTGAAGCAGTTTGTTTAGGTACAGCAATATTAACTACAAAAGAAAGTCCATTAGATCAACTTAGAAAAAATGAATGGTTAAATACGGATATCTTAACAGAAGAATATCATAGAGCTCTTTATCATATGACTTTGAAGGGTACTCGTGTTCCTTCGCCTGCAGTGTCCTTTCAAAAAGAAGAGAAGCCATTGAAAATGTTCCTTGAAAGTTTAATGAAAGAAGCAGAAATAATTTTGAAATCCTATGGATTTGCGAGTGAGGAATTTAATACTTTACAAAAGATATAGTAATAAAAAAAAATATTTTATCTATATTTCAATCGGAATTAATTCTACTTTTTCTAATTTTTTAATCTTGTTTACTTTAGGATGTTTGATTATATGACCTCGAATTAAAACCATAGAAACTTTACCTAAAGCATCAATATTTTCTAAGGGATTCTCTTGAACGATTTGTAAATCCGCAGATTTTCCTACTTCAATGCTTCCGGTGATCTTATCAATTCCAATCACTTCCGCTGTGTTCTTAGTAGCAAAATATATTGCTTCCTGGGCACTCATATTAGTATATCTCAAATAATACTTCAATTCTTTCCAAACTCCATAATGAGTTGAATATGGGACAGATGCATCTGTACCACATGCGAACCTTATATTATTTTGATATGCTTTTTGCAAACAGCGTATCATCCCTTTTTCAATAAGTTTAGCATTTTCAAACTTTATGGGCGTAATTTTAGTATCTTTATAGTGCAGAGTTGCTAATGCCATACCAGCAGAGATAGTAGGAGTAACAGCCGTATAACCACGTAAAGATTTGGGGTTACTTTTAAAGAAAGGGATCAGATTATCGGGGATATCAGCACCATGTTCTATGGAATCAACTCCTCCTTCTAAAGCTTCTTTCATTCCATCTGTGCTTTCGCAATGTGTTGCTACTAATAAATTAGCACGATGAGCCTCATAACAGGCGGTTTCAATCTCTTCAACCGTCATTTGAGGACGACCGGCTTCTCCGATCATTTTTGCATCCATTACACCTCCCGTTGAAAGAATCTTTATGTGATCTACCTCTTCTCTAGCATTCTGTCTTATACGCTTTCTAATTTCCCCTTTATCATCTGCTATAAATCCAAGCATTCCACCATGACCTCCTGTAGGACATAAACCTAAGCCCGAAACCAATAACCTCGGACCAATAAATCTTCCCCCTTCAATTTTTTTTCTTAACTTAACATCAAAATAAAAGGGGTCCCCCATAGTTCGAAGTGTGGTTACACCTGCATTTAATGCGTTTATCACATTAGATTTCATCCTGTTTTTTACTAATATAACCCCAATCGGGGTAGCAAGAATTTTCATCAACTTTTTCATAACTGAGTCACTTAAATTCATGATCTTCATCGGTTTTCCATTTCCAAAGAGATGACAATGGGCATTGATTAGTCCTGGAAGAATAAAGCTTCCTTTGAGATCAATTTTTTTATAGTCAGAAGGAATAATAATATCGGTCTGAGTACCAATTTTTTCAATTAAACCGGGAGTTAGCCCACTTTCTACAAGATTTTTGATTAAAATAACACCATTAGAAATAATTTTACTATCTTTATTTCCATCAATAATATTGCAATTTATTAAAGCGAGATTGGCTTTCGCAACTTTTTCTCGATACTTTACTTTTTTAATAGACGATATGATAATTATCATAAAAATGATCTCAAGTGATATTCCTAAAATTATTATGAGCCAATACCAAAAAATAGGCATCCAGCTATTATTTAAGTGAGCAATATCTAAGGTTAGATCATACATTTTAAAGCCGAAAAATCCAAGTAAATCCAAAATACCTAAAGGAATACCGATAAAAGGAATTATCCAAGGATAAAAGTTCAATAATCCAATTATTCCATATGAAAGAGTTCCTAACACATCAGTTAAGTTCCCATACGTAATCCAAGCTAATAATGAAATTAGAACTGTTAAAAAAACAAAAAAGGTAATATAGGATAAAAAGAAGTTCGAATTTTTGCTATTATCTATCACTAATCTTCCCAATTTTTTAGTTTGTAAGTTTTAAGAAATTTTAATAATTAATAGATTTAAATTATGGTTCTAATATAAAAATAGTCTTTATTTTAGCGATAAACCTAAAACAACAAACCTTTATAACTTCGAATAAACCGGTTAGGATTTAAAAATGGAATAATTCGAATATCTTCTGTTCGAATAATATTTATTAATTAAATTTCAATTATATTATCCAATAATTTTGAAATCATGAAATATTTAACAGGAAATACGTTAAGAAATTAAAAATAAGGTGAAATTTATGGCTTTAACTGGTGAAAAAGTAGGGATTCCATCTGTTGATGAAGCTCCCATGATTGTTATGGCTCGTTTTAAACAGCCTGTTGCTGGAATTTTATCAATAATTATAGTATTTATTATTAGTTGGATTACTTGGCTAGTATTTTTTGATCCACGTTGGCATAATCCCTATCCCACACAAGATATGGAAATTACAGCTTGGGCAACTGTTATTGGGGGATTTGGTTTGATAGGTGTTGTTTGGGCAATTTGGTTTGAAAATTGGTCTAAAAAATTTTCTCAATGGATGAACTTTTTCTTTAGATTTTTGTTAGTTATCCTAATAGGAACCATAAGCTTTCTTGGTTATTATCTGCTCTCACCCATTTTTTTTGGAAACACTACTGATTTCTGGCGAATGAATCCAACACCTTTCACACTCTGGTTTTTGTGGATTGAGATTTTGTTTGCTTATGTTTGGAGAAAATGGCCAATATATAAAGCTGTTGGGTGATTTAGTTGTATAGGGCCGGTGATTATTCTATCCCTCAAGAGTTTTCCTGGACTGGAGATTGGGCTACTCGACGTGCTTTATTAACTCCAAATCGAGAAGCAATTTATGATCATGTCCAAAATATTCGATACACATTTGCTGATCTTAATAATCGAGCTAATAAATTAGCAAGAGTACTGCTAGATTATGAAATATCTAAAGGTGATCGTGTTGCCATTTTTGCTACAAATATCATTGAATTTATCGATTTATTCTTAGCAACAGGAAAAATTGGAGCTATCTTGGTGCCATTTAATGTGAGATTATCATCCCAAGAAATACTTTATTTAATCAAAAAGACAAAACCCTCACTGTTATTTTATGAGGATAAATTTGCTCTGAAAATTGATGAAATAAAGAATCAAAAGCTAATTAATAATCATATTGTTATGGGTAAAGAATCACTCCAAGATGATCCCTCTGTTTATAATTTAACGCAGAAACAAACTGATTCTGGTATTGAAAGACCGATTATCAATTTGGAAGATCCTCACCTTATCTTATTCACAGGAGGTACAACGGGGTTACCCAAAGGGGCAATTCTACCTCATAGATTAATCTACTGGAATTCAATTAACACTATTCTATCTTGGAATTTAAAACCAGATGACATTCAACCATTGCTATTTCCTTTATTTCATACAGGAGGATGGAATGTCCTACTGGTGCCATTTTACCATCTCGGAGCTAAAACCATATTAATGGGAGATTTTAATCCTGAAGAGACTCTAAAGGTTATTGAGAAAGAAAAGTGTACAATAGTAATAGGCGTGCCTACTATGTTTCATATGATGGCAAATTCTTCTCAATTCCATACATCTAACATTGATTCTGTAAGAGTATTTATCTCAGGAGGTGCACCATGTCCCGTTGCTATAATGGAGCACTATTGGGAAAAAAATAAATATTTTAAGATGGGATATGGACTAACTGAAGTTGGTCCAAACAATTTTTATCTTCCTGAAGAAATTATAAAGAAAAAACCCACTTCTGTTGGATTACCAGTTTTACATTGCGATATGAAAATTGTAAACACTGAAACTAATAAAGTTGTTAAACAAGGAAATGTGGGGGAATTATTACTTAAAGGACCTCATATTTTTACTGGATACTGGGATGAACCTGAAGAATCTAAAAAAACTATAGAGCATGACGGTTGGGTTCACACAGGTGATCTTGCTATGCAAGACGAGCAAGGATACTATTATATCGTTGGTAGAAAGAAAGAAATGTTTATTAGTGGGGGAGAAAACGTATATCCTGTAGAAATAGAAGAATTATTATTTAAACATCCTGCAATTGATTTAGCTGCTGTTATCGGTGTTCCTGATGAAAAGTGGGGTGAAGTAGGAAAAGCATTTTTAACCCTTAAACCAAATAAAACCATTATTGAAGATGAGATTAGAAATTACCTTATTGACCGCCTTGCTAAATATAAAGTTCCTAGATATTATGAAATACGTGATTCTTTACCAACAAGCGCCACAGGTAAAATCCTAAAAAGGGAATTATCATAGGTGCTTTATTATGAATGTTCGACATGTAGGTTTAGAATCATGGGGGATATATCTCCCAAAGGAGCGCCATACAAGCGATTATATAGCAAAAGGAACAGGAATACCGAAAGAAATTATTGAAGATAAGTTTGGTCTTAAAAGTAAGACGGTTCCAGGACCATACGATCACACAGTCGCAATGGGTGCAAAAGCAAGTTTTCAAGCCTTGAAACGAGCAGCTTTAACCCCAGAAGATATTGATCTTATAATTTGGGCCGGAGAAGTCTATGCAGAAAGACCTTTAATGACTTATGGTATTAAACTTCAACAGCTATTAGGTAATCCTTCTAATCCGTGGGCATTTGATATCAATCAAAGATGTGGAACTTTTTTGGTGGGTATGCTACTTGCGAAAAGTTTGATTCAAACAGAATTTGGAATAAATAGAGTATTATTAGCTAGTGGTTATAGAAATTCGGATTTAATTAATTATAAAAATCAACGTTCGCGATTTATGATAAGTCTAGCAGCAAGTGGAGTTGCTGCTGTTCTTAAAGGAGACTATAAAACTAACGAGATATTAGGGATTTCTGCAATTTCAGATGGTCGATTTGCGGATGATGTATACGTGCCTGCAGGAGGTACGGTTCATCCAATATCAGCAGAAGCAATTAAGGAAGAGCTTATATATTTAGATGTGCCAGATCCTGAGGGGTTAAAAGATAGGTTGGATCAATATAGTATGAATTCTTTTGTTAGAGTTATTGAAGATGCTTTACATAAATCAGGATACACAAAAGAAGATATTGATTATTTAGCACTTTTACATATGAAAAGGAGCGCATTTGAATTTGTAGCCAAAGCAGTGGGCGTCGACCCATATAAACAAGCAACTTATTTTGAAGATATTGGCCATAATGGCCAGAATGACGCCATTCTTTCTTTAGAATATGGATTAAACGATGGAAAAATAAAGAAAGGGGATATAGTTGTACTCACTGCAGCCGGAATCGGATGGGCCTGGAATGCTGGAGTTATTAAATGGGGATAAAATTAATAAAATAAATTTTTTTACTTTTTCCAGAAAGAAAGTACAAGATTGTTAAACTCATCCTTATGGTCAAAAATAGTTAAATATTCCGCATTAGGACTTATGATACTACTTATGGGGGCATGGATCCCCTATGAAATTAAAGATGATGTGGGAAATACAATATATAAATTTTCAATAGAATTGTCTACTCTTCCTGCTATACCTGGTTATGATATTATCTTATTATGTATAACGGCTTCTGGGTCAATAGGGATTATATACTTATTAATAAAAAAGAAAAGACTATTTTAAAAACATATTTTTTATTTTTGTTAATTTTTAACTATTGAATTGTTCTCTGTTTTTTTAAAAAGATTTCCTAAAAGATTGATTTTCCCAGCTATTGTACCACGCGATAAATACATAAAGGGAGTATCAATTATACCAAAAAACCATTTAGTAAGAAGTTGTCCCCAAATAATTGAAAATAGAAGCTCAATAGGTACCGTTCCTCCAAAAGCAACACTAACAAATATGAAACTATCAAGGGTAAGAGTAGGAATATCGCTGAACACATTTCTAATCCATAACTTCCTTCCTTTTGTTATTTCTTTAATCTTAGCAAAAAGAATTGCATCTAAGTTTTCTGTAATAATAAATGAAATCCAAGACGCTGCAGTGATTCTTATAGTTGAGCCTAAGAAGTTTAACCAAAATTGTTGAGACTCATTAGGATTACTACCCCAATCGAAGCCCCAAAAAGGGGCAGCAGGAACCTCAATACTAAACCAAATGAATACCGACATTATTATTTGGGTTACGAAGGCAATGAAAATCATTCGGTGAGTTTCTTTTCGACCAAAATTTTCATTTACCATATCAGTTATTTGAAATGTGAATGGAAAGATTAAAACTGCAACGGGAGCAGTAATTTGTAAGCCCCATATACTGAAATCTCCAATTTTAGCAGCAATAATCTGAGACATTGTTATAAAAAGGATATAAAATGCCGTTGCAACATCTGCTCGTTGTTGCATCTTAATATATTGGCTTATTAAGATTGTGGAAACAAAAATTACTAAGATCCATATCAAAAATATTAACCACATCTAGATCAACTTGTTATATTATCGCTAGTTTATGATATTTCTAAGAATTCATGTTTTTAAAAACTCTCTAATTGTTTCTTATGATTAAACCTTCAAACATATCTATCTATCTTTTTTTAAACCCCAACATTACACTAATTATTATTAAATCCTTAAGATTATAATAGAATTTTAGAACATTGAATAAAAAAAATAGCGTTAGCATACACAATTTATTGAGTTTTTTAACTAAATTTGTTGAAGGAAGGATCAGCTATATTGATAATGAGAATAGAAAAGATCCAGCTTTTATGCATTATTATAATGAGATTGTACGTTATTGGAATCGTTTAAATTTTATTTTAAGTAGAACAACAAATCTGAACAATAAAGATAAAAAACTCAAATCAGATACAATTGCTAAGTATTTATATATAATTTTTTGCTATATCGAAGAAAAAACACCCTTGGATAAAATACTTAGTGAAATTAATATTAAAAATCAGGATCTAAGGTTTATTAAAAAGCTAACACGTTTTTCTTTTAAACGAGCATTAGAAAGAAAACCTACAATTGAAAAATTAAGCTTGATTTACGCATATCCAACCTTCTTGATTAGACATTTAGAATCATATATGCAGAAAGATTTCTTAAAGGAAAATTTAGTCCAAATGAATAGTTATGATATGAACACAGATATGTTTTCTTTTTTCATTAATAATTTAGCGATAAAGAATGGGGAAGAACTTAACATTTTATTAAGAGATCTAAAAGATAGTAAGATTGAGGTTGTTCCTGATAATGACTTTTCACTTTTATATTATACACTATTGAAAAATAAGAAAAAGATTATACTCAGTCATTGGTACAGAACTGGAAAAATTATTATAGTTGATAAAGCCTCTCTTATTGTAGCGAGTGTGTTAGCTCCAAAAGAAGGTGAACTAATTAGTGATAGTTGTGCCGCACCTGGAATTAAAACGACATTATTGGCACAACTAACAAATAATAGATCTAAAATCATAGCAAGCGATTTCTCTTATAAAAGAACTAAAGAAATGAACTCTCTTCTCAAAAAATTGTCCATTTATTCTGTGTTTTCTCTTAATTCTGATAGTATTACCCCTGTAATAAGAGATGATATCAAATTTGACAGTGTATTAATCGATGCTCCCTGTACTGGGAGTGGTGCTTTATTTAGTAATCCTGAATTAAAGTGGCGTCAAAATTTTAACTTTTTAAAACAAAATATGATTCTTCAAACTAAATTGCTTAATTCAGGAATAAATAATCTTAAACCCGGAGGGATTTTGGTATATTCAACATGTAGTTTGTATGCGGAAGAGGGGGAATTACAAATACTTAAGTTTTTAGACAAATTAGAACCTATTAACCTTCCAGAATGGGTTTCGAATGGTTATAAAATTAATGATCAATACATTGAAGGAACTGGAAGGTTATATCCCTCTATTCATTCAACAAAAGGATTTTTTATCAGCAAATTCAAAAAAAAAGAATAATTTTATAATTTTAAAGCAAATTTCTTATGACCTAATAAAATTATGACGCAAAAGAAATTTAAATATTGGACAGTTAGCGAAATTGATGCAACAGGGGTAAGAGGTCCGCATGAAGTTGAATTACAAAATATTAGCAAAGCTAAGTATTCGTTATTTACAAATATCCCGCGTGATTATCTTAAAAATCTTGTTGAGCACTCTTTGGGAGGAAAAATAGAAAACATTGGTTTTAATGAGGATTGGACTATTACTATAGAAATGTTTCCAGAAGTAAATATTCATCTTGTATATACATACTTCGGAAATGAATTTGGGGATGGTATTGAAGCGGAATTCAAATTTCTTTTTTCAGGAGAAAGAGCGTATTTGATTCCAGGAGAAGATAGTGCCACATATATTGATTTGATAATGGATTTTCTTGAGAGAAAAATTAAAGACAAAGAGCCTTTTGAAAAAAAATATGAAGAAAAGACAGAATTGATGAAGAAAGTCTTAATTCAAAGAAGTGAACCCTTCAAGTATTTAAAAGAAGAAGATAAAGAATTACTTGCAAAATTTATAGGTGCGAAAATTAGGAAAACAATTGATGGATGGAAAATTAAAAAAGAAATCTTTCCAGAGGTCTTTATAATATTAAGTTGGGATAACCAAAACTTTTTAGATATATATTATAGTGGAAATAATCTTCATAAACATATTAGTAGTTACCACGCAGAATTGATTGGTATCTTTATGATTAATCACATTTTACGTTATATTACCTTGACTTATGAGGAAGAGGATTTACCTGATATTTGCTATATTATGTTTTCAAGAATATTTACAAAACAAAAGGATTGGCAACACAGAAGAACATAAAAAATTTATGAATTTAAAGAGCTGTCCAATAAACTGCTCTTCCTTTCTTATCTGCGCGTTTAACTTTATTAGAACTTTCTAGATCTGACATCACTTTCCAGATTTGTGAATTATTCAACTTAAAGTACTTCCTTAATTCCGGAGTCGACATTTCAGTACAATTTAATAAATTTAAGATCAACCGTTTTATTTCTTCCACAGTATCATTATCTGATTGGTCTTCAGGTTCAATTCCCTCAAGCTCAATTTCCATTTCATCTACAATTCTAGACGCTATTCTATTTAATTGTTTAATATTATTCTCAATTCCTTGTGGTTGCATAAATAGGCAACATAATTCTAAATCTTTAGGAAAAGCTACAATATAGAAACTATCATAAAGAATTGCCCTAGGTTTTTTACCAGCATTTCCGCCGCGAAATGCTAAATAGAAGTTCATAGCAAAATCATCAAGGTTCATAATATTAGTACTGCTACCATATTCTTTCTTCCACTTTAAAAAAGGACCATCAATCATGTCAAATCCTATTAAAGCCGCTCCAAATAATTCTTTTTCATCAAAATGCAACTTCTTTTAACCTCTTTCTTATTGAAATTTTATTTAATTCTTTTCTAATAATATCCATCAACTTAAGTCGTTGACTAGGGTCGATAGCAGTAAGACCGTAAGTTTTAATATTAAGTATCTCCTCAACTCTTCTAGGATCCATTCTTCCATCATTTCTTTGCAGATCTTGTTTATTCGCAATCGCAATTATAGGACAATCTTTTCCAACAAATTGGGCCGCATAATTAATTAATTCTCGGGATCTTAAAACGTTACGAGGTGAAGAATCAGTGACTATAAAAAGTAGGTCTGATCCTAAAAGATGATCGCTACTATAGGTCTTAAGGTAACCGCCTTGACCACCAAAATCCCATACTTTCACTGTAAAATCATCTATCTTTACCGTTTTCAAATCAAAACCATGGGTGGGAAGATATAGCCTGTCGATTGTATGTTTGGAAAGCAATTTTAACATTGTAGTTTTTCCCACGGCTGGTGCTCCAATTATCGATACTTTTAATAGTTTTTGTAATTCAGAACTTAACATCTGAAATCATTATGAAAAGAATTTATTTAATGAAAAAGGAACAAAGATGTTATATGAATCTGCATAATATCAACGTAATATGTTGTTGATTTCCAGAGAACCAACTTCATATTGATATTATTAAAAAATAATACCAAATTGAATATTATAAAAAAATAATAACAAAATTATCGAGAAAAATGTTGGAGCAATCAAACTATAGGTGAGTAATCCTTGTGAAACTTTTATGACTCTTAGTAATGTGTTCATAATAACGTCAAAGTATTTTGGATCTCCCCATATTTTAACATTTTTAACTACAGAATCAAAATAGAGAACTTCCACGTTTTCAAGATCTTGTTGGGCTTGAGAAATTAACACATCTAATTTTTGCAAAATATTATCTAATTTAATCTTATCGCCTATAGGAGAGTAACCTCGCCGACTGAATTGCCTTGCTACAGTATGAGAATCTGAAGTGGTTACTTCTCCTCTCTCAATTCCCCTATTTTGAAGCATATTTAAAATGTATGACCGGATATCAACATATGCATTATTTGCATCAAAATGAATTAATGCTGTTTTTTGTCCTGTATCCGAATTTTTAAATAAATGAACTATTAAACCACCAATTCCTATTCCATCCTTAGGTGTGTATTCCTCTAATGGATCTCTTACTACACTATATTGGATAGTAGTTCTTTCCCTGCTTTCTGCTTTTTTAATGGAAGTTAAGAATTTTTCTGCGACTGAAATTATGTCTTTCCCTTCGAAGGAATCTTTTTTGATTAAAATTTCATCTCCGATTATTGAATTATGAGCATCGATAATAATTAAATCCTTATACCCCTTAGATTTAGCAATTCGCCTAATTTCATCTCCTATTTTAGCTTCAATATCATCTGAAGGTAATGGATGTCTAGTTAAAAATACAATCGCGGCGTCATTTATTTCAGTTCCGATTAATTTTGCAGAATTAGCCATTTTTCTTGATACGTCGGGTATTTTATTGATCCAAATTAATGAAGTATCTTTTTCGATTTGTTCGACGTCAGAATGAATTTGGGTTATGATTTTTTCTACTTCCTTTTGAGAGGTTAAATTTTGAGTATGATCATTTGTTGTATGATATACAGTAGCACCCTTGATTCTCTTAAAATTCCTATATATATGCGCTGGTAAGTCTGAGGAACCACAGGTTTTAAATGGACCAAAATGCACATGGGGTATTACAAATAATCCTTTTAACTCTTTATTCTTACTATTTCTTATTGCAAAATATTGAATTTCAATATCTGAATTTACTCCTATCTGATCAAAAAAACTTTCAATTAGAGCATCATTTCCTTCTGTAAGCATGGATAATACAAAGGCTCTTATGAATGGATACCCACCAATACCCATCGCTTCTCTATAAACATTACTTACACTAGATAAGCTTCTTGCATAAGGAATGGCAAATATAACCGCACAAATAATGAAAAATGATGTTGCTCTGATAAAAAAATCCAGAGGGCGTTGAGCCGCAAATAGACTAAAAAAAATAATGGCTGCAAATGGCTGAACTAAAGCAAGAATGAAATTACCATATTTTCCAACGGTTGTAAATGAAAAA
>RDOE01000048.1:0-25402 GCA_011364975.1 Promethearchaeota archaeon
CGTTCTTCATCACCAATTCGTAATTTTGCCTTTCCAGAATAGATTACTCCTATTTGTTCATGCTTATGAGAATGCATTGGAACAGCATGTCCTGGCAATGTTGAATTAAATGCCATCATCATTTTTTCTCCTGATAATCCAGTAAGAATAATAGTTTCTAAGCCTTCAAACTGGGAAAACTTTATCCCTTTTTTTGGATCTATAAAATATTTTTGCTGTTGTTTATTCATGATTTTGTATTTATACACATTTTTTATTCTATTAAGTTATAATTAAATAATATCATATTTTGTCAATTTTTCTTTTCTACCTTTAAAATGGAAGATCTGTCTATTTACAAATTAGTAAATTTAAAGGATTCTGATCATCATTTTCAATAGAAATTTTGTAAAAAAGACACTAAATAAGACTTGGTGATCGAAAACATTAGTAGATAATCTTTTCCATGATCAGAAAAGTGCATAAGATTTATATAAAAGATTATACTTATTTTTTTTTCTTAGCCTTGAAATATAACACTAAAATAACAATTATAAATACCATAGATACAATAAGAATTGCTAAGTAGACTAATGAAATTCCCCCTTGATAATAAAAAAATTCATACGTAATTGGAACAAGGGCAATACCTACAAACTGACTCGCTGTAGCTAATCCTGCTAAAGCCCCTCGCCTTTCATATGAAAGGGTTTGGCTATAAAACATAACCGCAGGTATAATAGTTCCGCCCGCAATGCCAATAAATATAAATCCTAAAGATACAAATGACAAAGTTTCAAGATTGGAAATATCTTCAATACTTAGTAAAGTAAATATTGAAGCAAATAAAGAAATGATGCCAATAGCTAAAGCAATGCTTATTCCTGTTTTTTTAATCATAACTCCTATGATTATTCCTGAGATTGCTCCAAAAATACCTGCTAAACCAATAATCATACCTGCTACGTTTTCGGGGATAGCTCCAGTCAATGCTTGAGACGTCCAAGTTATAACCGCTAAATAAGATTGGGTGGCTAAAAATGCTGATAAAATCAGTAATATTACTACAGGTCTTTTAAGTTCTGAAATAAGATGCCCAAAGAAAATTTTAAAATGTTTATCTCTACGTTTACTCTTATTGATTTTACTTAAACCGAGTAAAATGAAAAACCCTAGAATAATAATCAATATAAAAATTATATATAACCATCTCCAACTGATAATTGCTAACTGACCTGCTAAAATAGGACCAAAACCTACTCCTAGATTTGCTACCGCACCTAAAAAGCCCATCTTTTTAGGAATATCAGCTCTATTGGAAATGTCGGACATCAGAGCGATCAAAACAGGATTTACAAATCCAAAGCCTACACCTCCAAGGATATTTGCAAGAATATACATTATTAAAGATGCAGAAAAAGTAGCTATAAACATTCCAACACCAAAAATTATTAATCCAAACAATATAATTGGTATTCTGCCCTTTATATCTGAAATTGCTCCCGAAAATAATTGAACAATAGCAAACGGAAACATAAAAGAAGGAATAGCAATTGCGATAGCAGTAGGTGATACCCCAAATTCACTAGATAATACTCCAAATAATACTAAAATTACGTTACCTGTTAATGGTCCTAATCCAAATAATAGATAAATAACTATTTGAAGCCAAATAGGGGATTTAATGTTATTATTAAATTTATTTAATTCAGTATCACTAACCATTGCTAATAAAATACCAAGTTCAATCGTTAAAATATACTATAGTAAATTGAATTCAAATTTAAATATAATGAAAATAAAAAAAAAATAAGTTAAGATTTAAGACACGAATATCGCTATGTTGGAGAAAAATGTAGTAAACATTACTACAAATAGAACGACTCCAGCAAGTGTTAAAGAAATACGTCGTGTTCTTTCATCAAGTTTATCATTGAGTGCAAAACTTACAAATGCGATCATGATAAATATAAGCCCAATGTTTACGCCAATACGGGCAATATTTCCAACTATCACTTCTTGATATTGCATCCAATATGCGATTAATGCTGTTTTCTCAAGGCGTTCAATGTAATCATTATATCCATATACTCCTTGCATATAATTCATCTCATTTTGCTGATTATCAAGATTTTGCCATGTTCCAGCATTATCTGAAATGCTCTTACTAACCATTAAAATTGTACCGAAAATAACCGCTGTAAGTAAGCCATATATCAGAAATTTCATTGCTTTTTCTTTGTTATCAAGCGGTAATCGCTCATACAAACTAACTCCTCGTTCATTTCCCATTTTTATCACCTAAAATAATTTTTTCTTAATATTACTACAACAGCGGCAATAAAGTAAAAGATCAGCAAGAAAACGCCAATAAGGACAAAAATGTTTGATAATTCATCTCCAGGACCATCAACAGCAATCGAGATATCAAATGAGACATTGATGTCTGTTGGACCACCAGAATTAGATCCATACACAATCACCACATAATCTCCTGGCCATGATATTAAGGCATCTCCACTTCTAGTCCCCATAAATTCAATATAGAGATAAAGACCATCATTAGGCAAACTAAGTGCATCATCACCCTGCGTGCCCCCAGCGGGGGTAGTTCCCCACCCAAATACCGAATATACAAAATTTAATCCAGATAGACTACCCGGTGTACTATTTGCTATTACCGCAGATTCATAAGTACTTTTCGCCAAAATCTTTAAAGTAACTGAACTATTTGGATAAAATTCAGCAATTTCGATAATTAATTTTTGGTCTTTAGCAATAGATACAGGTTGAGCAAAAGCTCTTGTAATCCCAGAAACACTATCTTCTTGAATAACTTCAGGCTTCGCTTGATAAACATATGTTTTCTTGAGAAAAACACCCAAAAGCGGACCTAATATAAAACATATAATCGCAATGCCTACTATCAAATAAGCAGATTTCTTTTTAAGCAATCCGTCCCATTTTGCCATATAAATTCCTCTGAAATAATTTTTAATGTAAAGTTTTTATATAACTCATGGGAGAACGAAAATAAAAATATAGGTTTAAAATAAACTATTAACAAGAAAAAATAATTTAATTACAACTTATGATACTATTTTTTTCCTTCTTTTTAATCGATTATAAAAGTAGTAAAAATTGATCACAAAGAAAGCTCCAAGAATTATCCAAATCATAATATCCCATTGAGCAATGAAGGTTAACCCAATCAAGGTTAAAAGTAAATTAGTAGTTATGTCCCTTATAAATTCGCTCTTTTCCATTGAAATTTCTAATTTTTCTTGAATTAATCTATCAGTATCAATATCCTGCAGATATTCTTCGACTAATTTTTCTAGCTCATCATCTACTTTAACATAATTTTTAGCTTTCGAAGGATTAATAATCCAATCCTTTAAGATCGCATTCGAAACGAAGGCTTTTGTTTGAAAATTAAAGGTTTTCTCGATAAATTCATAAAATGATTTTAAGTTGAAATTATCGTCATGTATTTCTGAAGAAAGGAGAGAAAATCTTCCCAAAACTAACTTAGACTTAAATTCCTGAGGAAAATCATATATACTTCTTAATACATTAGTAAATTTAGTCTCGTAAAAAGCTCCTTTCTCAATTGCTCTAAATACGGGAACAGTAGGGATGAAAGGAGAGTTATTCCTATTTATTATGGTTAAAAGCTCTGATTGTCTTAAATTAAGTTTAATCAATTCCTGAACTAAGAGACGTCCGATCTGTATCATTCTATATAAACTTTTATTTACTGTCGTATCATTTGTTTTGGATTTCAATATTAGTTTATCTCCATCAAAATATCCTGTCATATCATCATCGATTACTTCAAAGGCATAATTATTTTCATATTTTTTATCCACTTTCATTTTGAAACCAGGAAAATCTGCATAGGGATAACAACTTGAAAGTAAATGATGCACTGAAATACCCTCCCCCGGTACTTTTAAAATTACATAAATTTCATTATTTCCTTTGGGAATCGTGTATTTTTTCCAATCAAAATCTGGTTTAATCTCTCTTGATTTTAGAATTTTTTTATTAAAATCACTATAATACACATGTCCTCCTTCTCTAACCGAAAAATTAATTTTTTCATTAAACCGTAGTTGTTTTAAAACATTTCCGATCAATGGTATTTCTGGAGATAATTTATTTTCAATAATATTAATCCTAAATGTATAATTTTCTATTCCGGATTTTATTAGTAAATTCGTTAAATCATATTTTGATTGTACTTTTCCTTTTTTTAAAATTGCTAAAATATTTTTTTCAAGTATGGCTCGGCCTTCCTCTCTTTCTCTTATTTTCATCTCTTGTTCTCTCTTTTTTCTCTCTTTAGTTTCCTGACTTTCCTTTTGTATCCTTTCTATGTCTTCCTTTGATAAACCTTCAGATTTTTCCTCTTCAGTAATGATTTCTTCTTCTATACTCTCATCTTCAATAATAAATTTGCTTTTTGCTTCTTTATCAGTCATGATAATATCATTATAAAACTTTCAAATTAATTATATTTTATATTATTTGAATTTTAACCAATAATAAGCTTATGTTTTTACAGCTAAACGTGTCTTTGTAGCTTCTGCGAATTAATTTAAAGATTACAATTTCCCATTTAATTTCAATGCATAACCTTTTAGAAAATCTAATGCTTTAGAGGTATCTGCTTGAGGCATGGCATAAGATACAAGTACGCCTCCTTGAAAAGGAACGAATATTGTATGTCCCATCCCACTTTCATTTGATGCAATAATTCCATTATTATTCATTGCGGTAACTAAAAATTTTGCCCCATTCAAAACAATAGACTGTTCTCCTTTAATTACCTTTAAGATCGCTTTAGTTTGATTGCTTATATCCCAATTGTCTGTTTGAAAGACTAACCTTCCCGAATCAGACACAATTGCGACTCCAGCAATTTTTATGTTTGTTTCAAATGCATCTATTCCCAAATCGTCAATAAAATTTTTAATGTCAACCATAATTAGGATTTATAAAATTTGTTGTTATTAATATCTTACAATTCACCAAATTCTATCAAATAAAAAGCGATTGAAATATAATACATAATTCTTTTTAGAATGTAGAGATATAATTATTAGGTTTTATGTTATGAAAGTTGATGAATCCTATTCAGATTATATGTATGATATTGTAGACACAATTTGTAATAGATTTGGCCCTAGATACTCTTGCAGTGAGACTGAACGGAAAGCAAATGAATGGATAAAAGAAGAATTAGATAAATTTTGCGACAAGACCTTTATAGATGAATTTCAAGCACGTCCTGCAATGTATCCGCAAGGATTAATAAAGATTGCTGCAATTTTTAGTGTTCTAGCACCACTTTTTATCCCTTTTAGGTTTCCAATTCCAATTTTTGCTACAATATTCATTGGACTAGCATTTTGGGTACTCTATTCGGAATTAATGTTAATGAAGGGTTGGATTTGGCCCTTTTTTAAAAAAAAGAAATCAAGTAATGTGTTTGGCATTATTAAACCATCCGAGGAGATAAAATTTAGACTCATCTTCGAAGGGCATACCGATAGTGCTAAAGAAATGAATATTGCTAGTTATTCACCAAAAGCACGGAAATATATTGCAATCTTAGGGATATATTATCTTATTCACACAATAATTTTTTCGATATGGAAATTAATAGGCTCTGGTCTTAATTCTGGAGTATATTCGATTTATGAGTATTATCTTTTTTCTTGGACTATTGTTGATTTAATATACTTCTTTTCACTAATTATAATCTTTCCCTTTTTTATTTGGACTATAACAGGTTTTCTTGGAAATGCTGTTGTTCTTGGTGCTAATGATAATTTATCAGCAAGCGCGGTGGTAATTGCGCTTGGGAAATACTTAGCTCAAAATAAGCCTAAAAACATAGAGGTTTGGGTGGGGTCACAAGGAAGTGAAGAAGTTGGAGATAGAGGGGCTGAAGCATTTGTAGAAAAATATGGAGCTCTAGGCCTTCTTGATAACTCATATACTGTAGTATTAGAGTGTTGTGGTGCAGCAGAAGACATGTTTCTTATTGAACGAGATATGCATCAGGCTGTATATGATGTCGAGATTAATGATATGTTACGAGAGGCTCATAGTGAAGTAAAAAGGGATAATCCTACATTAATTGACATACGATTCGGACGCCTTAAAATTGGATCCTGCGATGCGTGTCGATATATTCACAAGGGATACAAAGCTTCAGCATTAATGGGAATGGAACATTTAAAAAATAAAGCAGTAAATTGGCATTCAATAAATGATGCACCAAACAACATAAACAAGAAAATATTAATGAATTTTTTAGATGTCTGTCTAAAATTTGTTGAGATTATAGATAATAAATACCATTAAAACCATTATTAATTTCAAAATATTAAAAAAAAAAATAAAATTATTTTATTTTATACCTAAACTCATTATTCTATCTTGGTTTTCTTGTATCTTATCCGGAGTTAACTTATAATATCTCCAGAAGAAAAAAGCCCCTATAAATATAAATATTGCGGGAATTAATCCTAAATGTATCTGAATTCCAATTACAGCAGATTGAGGCTGAACGCTTGGTGCTCCTCCTTCTATAAATCCAGTAAAATAATGTACTAGCGCAAATGTAATTGCTTGAGCAACTATACCTAACCGAGCGAAAAATTGTGAAAATCCACTATAAACCCCCTCCTCTCGTTTTCCCGTAATTGCTACAGACTCATCAATAACATCGGACATGACAGGAAAAATCATGAACCAAAACCCTGAAAGTCCAAAGACGCCCCAAATTAACATATTAATTACAACTGCCCAGTAGTTTGTCAAAAATAGTAAAGGAAGCGCGAATATTCCTAAGAATAAAGATGAAATCAACATTACTTTTTTATTGTTATTCATTTTGTGAGAAATTTTAACCCATATAGGTGTTGCCAAAATTACTCCCACAAGAAATGCTGCAAAGATAAGGGTCGCCATTAGATTAATCGATAAACCTGCGGGCTGATCAATAACATAAGTAACAGCATAATTAATCGAATTTTGCATCGTGACAATCTGAGATTGGTACATAGTATAAATAATCATATATATTATGAAAGAATTTTGTTTGAGAGCGCCTTTTAAGGATTTAAAAAAAGAGTCTCTTTGTGGACTTTTTTCATAAATCATTAGATAATTATCGATCATTTCCTTATCCTCTTTAAATCCAGGAATTGCGAGTAATATTCCAAGAAGACATATTAACCCTACGACTATACCTTGGACGATAAAAGAGAATAAAACTTGATCATGAGGGGCTTGGCCCGGATATTTGAATACCAGAGGGGGAACTAAAGCTCCTAAAGCAACTCCAACTACACCTATTGGAATATAAATACCACTAGCAATTCTTCGTTCTTTATTTGATCGATGCTTTTCAGGAAATAAGGCCATAAAATTTACAAAATATAACGAATGAAACGTGTCAAAAAGACATGCTGTAAGTAGTAACCATGCAAATAAAAACCATTGTCCAGACACTGGATCTGTAATCGGAGGTGTAAATACTATGATATAACTTAACGCAAGAGGGATGCCACCTATTAATAACCATGGAAATCGTCGCCCCCATTTCTGAGTAAATTTAAATGGGCGATTAGTTAAATATCCGAGTATTGGATCGTTAAACATATTGTAGATTGCGAATAAAAATATGGATAAGAATACGATCCACACGTCTAGGCCAACTACTGCTTCGTAATAAAAGAATACTGTAGCTGTAAAAGCCATGTTTATAAATTCCCTTGCCATGGATCCCATGCCATAAGATGCCATATTTAACTTACTGTGTTTTATTTCAATTTCTTGTTCTGCCATTAATATCACTAAATTTTATTCTAAAGAGAATTTTTTAGATAGTTTTTTAATAATTAGTGAAAATGGTATTTATACTTTATATATTTCTAATCATTTTGGATTAGATTTTTAACTATTTCCTACATTCATTTTTTTAAAGTATAAATACAAATTTACACGATTGTACATAACAGTGAGTAGTTTTTTATTTTATCGAGATTAATTAACGTCATATTCTTTAGAAAAAATTCAAGTCTCAATCTGATCTAAAAATATAAGGTCATGAATATTGCCTACCAAACCTAACATCATTGTTTTTATCACACATGATCAAGGGCAGTTTTTGGGATGCTATAATACACCCCTTACTCCAAATTCATTAAAAACGCCAAATTTAGATAAGATTGCCAAGGAAGGAATTCGATTTACAAACTATTTCTGTACGGCACCCCAATGCAGTCCAAGCCGTGGTAGTATCCAAACGTCATTATATCCTCACCAAAATGGGCTAATGGGATTGACAAATAAAGGTTGGAATTTGCCTGCTTCAAATAAAACACTTCCAATGTATCTGAAAGATAAGGGTTATACTACACATCTCATTGGACTCCAACATGAAACAAACTATCCAGAAACTCTTGGTTATGATACGATGAATGAACGGGTAGGATATCATAAATATACTACTAAAAAGCTAAATAATCAGTTTTGCGAATTTCTTATATCCCATAAGAAAGATAAAAAACCTTTTTATGCAAATTTTGGGGTTATTGAAGTACACAGACCTTTTTCAGCTTTTGGAGATCCAGTTGATGTGGATAAAGTTATAATTCCTCCCTTTTTGCCAGAAAATGAGAAAATTCGAAAGGATTTCGCAGAATTCTACGGATTAATCCATACGGTAGATGCAACCATAGGAAAAATAATGGATTGCCTAATGGATACTAAATTATATGAAAATACGCTTTTTATTTTTACCACTGACCACGGAGCTCCTTTCCCTAGGGCTAAATGTACACTATATGACCCTGGCATCAAAACTGTTTTACTTATACAACTTCCTTCTTCATCCAATTTTAGCGGAGGAGATATATATGAAGAATTACTGAGTAATATAGATCTTTTACCCACATTGATAGAATTAACAGGAGGAACTGTACCTAAAAATGTTGAAGGCCAAAGTTTTCTTCCTTTATTAAAAGGAGAAACTGATAAAATAAATAATTCAATCTACACTGAAAAATCATATCATGACCAATACGATCCTATAAGAGGAATAAGAACTAAAAATTATAAATTAATCTACAATTTTGAGCCGTTGAATACCCAATATCTAATGCCAGTAGATATTGATAGAAGTTACTCTGGACAGATTATGAAAGAACTATATAATCGACCTCGAGAACAATTTGAGTTATATGATTTACAGAAGGACCCCCATGAAACTAGAAATCTTATTCAGAATTTAGAATATCAAGATATTGCAATTGACTTAAAGAAACAGTTATTAACTTGGTTAAAATCAACAAATGATCCTATACTTAGAGGAAAAATACCTCCCCACGGTTAAAATGATTTTAATAATTAATCAATTTTAAATGGATGACTAATGTTCGAATGTTTAAAAGATTGTTGCGAAAAAGTTGATTTAAAGGCTATTGATGACTTGAAAGATATTGAGGGAACCGAATTTTATCAAAAAGTTATAAAGGTTTTCCCTAATATAGAAAAAATATGTAATCAAGGTAAAAAAAAAGATATCATTGAGTTTGTTCGCACCTTGAAACATATTTTTAGAACCTTTAAGACATATTATCTCATGATTGAAGATAAATTTACGCATGAAACACTATCTAAAGATATTGAATATAAAATATGTAAAAAAGCAAAAGATGTGAATTCTTGTAATGAAAACTTAATGCCATTAATTTTAATATATCATGATCTTGGAAGGCTTATTCAAAAGAGAGATCATCCATACCAAAGTTATAAACTAATTATTGAAAATGGATTGCTAAAACCATATAAACTTAACCCCCAAGAAAATCTATTAATTACGAAAGTAATTCAGTATCATCTACTCTTTGCAACTATATATACTGGTGAATCAACTTTTTATGGAGTCTATTCCCTTTTAAATGATACTGATCTTTTTAAACTATTTTCAAAGAATAAATTTAGTAAATCATTCATAGATTTACTTGAAATTTTTACATTTATTGATATTCTAGGATATCCATATTCTCAAATTTATGACCACTACTTAAAATATTATGACGAGATTAATTTAATATTAAATATTATTTTTGAGAGTTGGGAAAATAGAGATGAAGCTTTAAAGTTAGCATTTGATTATTCAGTAAAATGGATTAATTGGAGATTAGCTGGAGCATTGAGAATCTTTCAGTTTGTAGAAACAGAACCTGCCCTTACTGTAGAGTTTTATTATGATAAAATAAAAGAGAATATTAGAAATTCTAAAAATGCCATATTAGAAAAAATGAATTGGGATAAGATTAAAGAAATTTATTTAAAACCTACTTGTAGAGTTCAATTAAAATATGCTCTTGGATTTTTAATGATTTTAGCGTTTGGAAAGTTCAGTAGATCTAAATTAAATGTTAAAGACGAGATTTCTGACAGATTAATTCTATTCTGGATATTTTTATCCCAAGAAATGCAAAAAAGAGTGCCAAATACAGATATTTATTTATGGAACGTATTTATCGTTGGGATTAAAAATTGGTTCGGATTAAATCAAAATCAATTAAGCAGTCTTACAGAAGAATATATTCAAAAAGTAATACATGCTGCTTCATTTGAATTTCAGGAGGATAAATTGGAATATAATCTCTCCTTAGATTTTAAAGACTTAAACAGTTTAATTTGATCTGGGTATAAAAACGCCTTTCTTTTTTAGAGTATGCTCTATAAGGAGTTCATAGCTCAAGGCTTATCCAATCTCTTTCAGGCTTTAGTTTTGAGAGCGAACTTAGCAGATTAAAAGTTAACCCTCGTGAAGCTTGGGGATGTAAGTCACATACCCATAATCCACAATCACCCTGCAAATTTTTTACAAATTCATTTAACTCCGCAACACGTTGATCGGACGCGCTAACCCCAATTTTCCAGCATAAACTGAGGATATGGGCATGATCTAGTTTTGGATAATAGGTGATTCATCCCCGAGATGGCTCTAGCCCAATCAATCGCGAAATTATCAATGTTAAATTATACTTTTCTTTTACTTCAGTCTCGAGGATTAAACCTATAGCTCTTTTTATTTCTTCAGAGATTCTTCGTATAGGGTGGTACTAAAAACAATTTAATATAGCAATAGAAAAAAAAAAGATTTTTACTTATTTTTTTTAAAAAAATCCTTAAACGGTAAAGTCAGTAAATCTCCAACAATAAAAAGTATAAAAATGAGCAACAATACTATTGTATCAAATCGCGCTCCATCGATTATTACATTTGGTAAAAATACAGCAAATACCCAGATTAATTTGTAAATAAACTGGAATAAAAGTATGGGCATATACTTATGCAGATCGTAAATCAATCCCAAAACGGCCAAAATACCAAATGTAGTCCAGATAGCCGCAGCAACCCCATAGAGATATAAATCTTGAGGGGGCATCATAAATAAAGCCATCACGAAAGCAGGTGCTATAAGCATTGCTAAACCAAATCCTCCAGCTAACACGATTGTTAAAATGTACATAATTTTTAATTTTAGTTTTAGATCTATATTGTTCAACATCCTTAGATTTCACATTTTTGTAAGTTTGTAATAAATTTATTTTTATTTTAATAAAAAGGTTTGTGTATCGAAATTCTAGAAAAAAGAACTGATAATAAAAATAAAGTTCTATAATTTAATTTCTGCTATTCTTTCTCTAAGATCTTTCAATTTTTTAGGGGTTATCATAATCCCTCCAAAGAATTACCTCTTCTTACCAAATTTTAAAATCGTTTCTCTTTTTTAGGATAACCTTGAAAGGGAGTTCTCGGTTCAAAACTAATCCATTTTCCCTCGGCTTTTATTTTTGAAAGGGAGCGTAAAATGTCAAAAGTAAGCCATCGTGATGCTTCAGGATGTAAAGTACATTCCCATAGCCCGTATTCCCCTTGTAGACTTTTTACAAAATTAATTAATTCTGCTAATCGTAGATCTGATGTATTAACTCCTATTTTCCAACATAAGTTAAGCAGATGAGCAGGGTCTAATTTGGGATAATAAGTGATCCATCCCCGAGAAGGTTCCAATCCAATTAAGCGAGATATCACAAAACCTAAATTATATTTCTCCTTAGTCTCGCATCCAAGCACTAGGTCCATTGCTCGTTGTATTTCTATTGAATTTTTACGTTTAGGATGATATGAAAAACAATTTAAGACACCAATGGTTGTTGAGCGACAACCCAATCGTGAGTGTGCAATACGGCGATATCCCCCTATTTTGCCATAAACACCGGAAGTTATACCAACCGGCCAAGCTCCATCATCTAGTTTACATTCTAAAAGCCAATCATATGCTTTTTCAGCTCTCTTATCCGTTGAATACCCGCATGATGCGATCCCCTCAAGAGGAATGGCAGTTTGAAGTGGTTGCATATCATATCCTTTAAATTCATTATTCCTCCTTGCTTTTGGTAAGGGCCAAGAACCATCGCTTTTTTGTTTGGAAAATAGAAATTCCACTGCATTTTTGATAGAGGGATTATTAGAAGGAAATTGAAGGTATCCTAATCTCACTAAGGCTTGAGAGGTTGCTTGAATATTTCCACCTGGTGCTGTAGAACCCACAATATCTTTATCCCATGACCCATTATGTAATTGGGATTTTAAAAGTGATTGAGCAATTAAATCATTTTCTTGTAATTCCTTTAGTTCTTGTACCTCTGAGTCATCTTCTTGTCTATGTAACAATTCTTTTAATACTAATAATCGTAAACTTGGTGAAGGATCAGATAATAAAAGTGGAATCCATGTCATTATACTTCCTCCAAAACATTTTTTATATAACTTGAAGAGGGAGTAGTTCCCTCAGCAATCATTTCGGGAGTGCCCTCTGCAATAATATAACCTCCTTTTGGACCGCCTTCTGGTCCCAGTTCAATTAACCAATCGCATGAAGCTAATAAGTGTGGATGATGTTCAATAATAACTACTGTATGTCCTTTTTCAACGAGATTTTGGAGAATTTTTATAAGATTCGATATATCTTCTAGATGTTGCCCCACTGTAGGTTCATCTAGTATGTATAAGGTTTTACCAGATGTTTTTTTGCTTAATTCTTTTGCTATTTTCATTCTCTGAGCTTCTCCTCCTGAAAGAGAATAAACTGGTTGGCTTATAACTAAATAGCCAAGGCCAACATCTCTAATGAGTTCTAATTTTTGCTTTAACTCCTCTTTATCCTTAAAAAGATCATAAACTTCATCAATTGTTAGATTTTTAACTTCAGGAAGCGTAACACCTTTTACTTTAACTTGCCACGCCTCTTTGGAGTATCCCGTTCCATTACAAATTTCGCAAGGATTTATAATGTTTGGAAGAAAACCCATATCTGTTTTAATTATTCCAAAGCCTCTACAAACTGTGCATTTCTTATTAAGATCTTTTTCTGTTAATTCTAAAAGCTGTGCATCTTCACTCTCACCAAAGATTTTCAATAATACTTTATCTAATTCGAGATATCTCATTGGATTTGAAATATAGGCTTTTGACTGGTCAATAATAATAGTTTTACTTAATTCTCCAGTCACACTTTCATATTGTTCTGGATTTATGGGTTCATAAGCCACTGAAGTAGTATGCCTCTTTGGAGCAAGTGCTCTCCCTAAGGTATCAATAATTAAAGAACTTTTACCAGAACCAGAAACACCACAAATTCCCACTAATAATCCATGGGGTATCTTAAGTGTATTCCCTTTAAGATTATTTCCCGTAGCTCCTGTGATGGTTAACCATTTCTTAGGTTTTCTTCGGGTTTTATGAATGTTCATTTTTCGAATCCCGCTTAACCATTTGGCTGTGATAGTATCTCTATTTATAAGATCAATTGGCCTTCCCTCAGCTATTACTTTTCCTCCATTTATGCCTGCTCCGGGTCCTAAATCAATTAAATGGTCAGCAGCTTTTATAAGCATAAGATCATGCTCAACCATAATAATCGTATTTCCCTTATTCTTTAATTCATAAATACTATCCAATAATGCATTAAGTTCACTTGGATGTAAACCTCGAGAAGGTTCATCAAGTAACACTGTAAGAGACGTTAACTCACTTCCTAATAAACCTGCTAAACGAACACGTTGGGCCTCTCCAGCCGAAAGAGAATCAGCAGGACGATTTAAATTTATATAACCTAATCCCGTCTTTTTTAAAAAGTTTAGGCGATTAATTATAATAGATAAACTATTTGACACTAATTTATCATTTATTTCCGCTTTTTTAATACTATTAATTTCATCAAGAAGTTCATTTAATGATAATTCACTTAGCTGATGTATATTATTTCCATCTAAAGTAATCGCAAGATATTCTGGTCTAAGTTTAGCACCTTTACAGACTTTACAGTTTTGTGTCTCGGAATAAGTACCTCCAATATCCCAATCTCTTATAAAATCTGAATAAATTCCCCAAATTCTTGATTTTCTCACGTAACTTTGACCCTTTTTATTTTCATAAAAGATTTCAACGGGTTCTTTATCTCCATATAAGAAAGCATTCTGAGCTTCTTTAGACATCAAATTCCAAGGAGTCTCAAATGGATCAAAATTATATTTCTTACTTAAAGCTTGTAGCATGTAATAGCCCCCATTATAAGGTTTACATAAAAATCCTTTTGGAAAGAAGCCTGGAGAATACATAGCACCTTTGCAGAGAGGTTTTTCAGGATGAATAATTAATTTTTCTGGTCTTGGGATTTGAATTGTTCCAACTCCATGACAAGCTTTGCATGCTGCTCGATAATTAGATGAATTAAACATATTAGGAGTTGCAATTGGTAATTTTATATTACAATCATTACAGATCCAATTATCACTTTTTTCCATTGAATTTCCACATTTTGGACAGTGATTCTCACCAAAAGCAGCGAGTAAGTTATTAAGATGAAGAGAAATTCCAGTTACCTTTCCCATAGTATTCCGAAGATTAAAAAATCTAGCATACATTTTAGTTTCTGGAAAAATCGTTGTTGTGACATTTAATCCTGAAATTTCATCCACCAACGCTTCTGTAGTTTCATGAGTAGTTTGGCGTTCATACATCGAAAGGGTTTCTAAATACCGACGAATTGCTTCGGATTCAATAATATCAATTACTAAACTTGATTTTCCTGAACCAGAAACCCCAGTCACTACTGTAAACTTATTTTTTGGAATCTCAACATCAACATTTTTTAAATTATGGATATGAGCATTCTTGATTATTATATTTTTATAACCCTTTTGAGAATCTACCCTTTTTTCTGGTTTAGGTATCACTTTTTTTTCATTTAACAATGCTCTCGTAGTTAAAGACTTTTGATTTTTTAGAAGATTCTCAAAGCTTCCAGAAAATATCACTTCTCCACCCTTTTCTCCAGCACCTAAACCCAAATCTATCACCCAATCAGCAGCTTTAATAATATCTAAATTGTGCTCGACAATGATAACCGTAGCACCTGCTCTTACGATTCGGTCTAAAATAACTAACAATCCGTTTAAATCTTGAGGATGAAGCCCGGTAGAAGGTTCATCTAATATAATTAATTGTTCCTTTAATGAACTTTTTCCTAGATATTTTGTTAATTTAATTCTCTGTGCCTCTCCTCCTGAAAGAGAGGGCGATGATTGCCCTAATGGTAAATAACCCAAACCTATTTCTTCAAGAGTATTTAGCATTTTTAAAAATTTTTGATGGTCATTAACACTTAACCACTTTTCCTTACTTAATACGGCTTTAACTTCAGAAACAGATAATCGATAGAAATCAGCAATCGAATACTTATTATTTTCAATGGTTATCTTAGCGGATATAACCTTATCATTAAAGCGATTTTCTTCGCAAGATTGACATGGAATCCATGTAGATGGTAAATATCGCATCTTAACCTCAATAGCACCCATACCTCTGCAGGTAGGACATGCACCCTCGGGTCTATTAAAAGAAAAGTGAGATTCAGATAAATTAGTCGATTTAGCAAATAATTTTCTTAACAAATCTGATATTTTAGTATAAGTTGCTGGATTTGACCGTGGATTTTTTCCAATTGGACTTTGATCCACCATTATAACTTTTAATGCAGTAGTTTTAAGCTCTTTACATCCAATAGGTTTCTTTTGCTTTAACGACGCAAATAATACATCCTCAACTAAAGTACTTTTTCCTGAACCTGAAATGCCTGTTATTACTGTTAAGCGGTGAAGAGGTATCTGAATGTCAATATTCTTTAGATTATGCTGATAAGCACCATTTATTGTAATAAATTGAGTAGGTTCTGACCTAAATTTTGGTTTCATAACCTCAGTTCTAAGAGAGAAATAATTACCCGTTGCTGTATTGGACTTCCATAATTCGGAGGGCGTTCCTTTAAAAATTATTTTACCCCCATCTATTCCCGCCTTTGGTCCAATATCTATTGCATAATCTGCTATTGATGCTGCAAACCTATCATGCTCTACATAAATTACTGGTCCTTTCAGATTACTTAAAACAGGCAAGAAATTTTGAGTGTCATGAAAGTGTTGACCAATTGTAGGCTCATCAAGTACATGTAATATATCTTCTAACTCACTTATCATATTAACTGCAATTCTAATTCTCTGAGACTCTCCTCTCGATAAAGAAGGAGAAACTCTATCTAAAGTTAGATATCCAAGCCCTACTGCTTTAAGCGAAGATAATCGTTTCATAATTTCATTTAAAATGCGATCAGCAGTACTTGGTAATTCTACAGTTTTAAATAGTTGTAATAAATCCTCTACGGGAAGAGATAATAACGTAGGAAATGTCTTTTTCGAAAATAATACTGAGGATGCAATTGGATGGAGTTTTGTAAAATTACATTTTGAGCAACCTTTTCCTTTACAGTGAGGACAAGACATATGAAAATATTTTGGCTCAAGTTCTTTAAGCCAGACTCCACATTCTTGACAAGATTTAGTCAAAGATATCTTTCTATTTTCATTTTCATTTTTCAAAGAAACTACACTTACGCCTAAGCCTTTTACCGTGCTCAGTAGTTCGCGAATTTGACTTAAAGATGTTTTATTGTCTAACTTATCTAATTCAACTAAAATTGTATGGGGATTTTTTGGATTTAAACTAGTTTTGTTCCACCTTATTCCATCAACTATTATCTTATTTGCTTCAAATTGCGATTCTAATAACTTTAATAAGGTTTGATGGCTTCCTTGAACATTATAAACTAATTGAGCAAATACTACAATACTGAGTTCTCTAGTATTTTTTAATAAGTAATCAGAAATTTCATCATATGACAAAATATTGATATTAGCACCACAATTTGGGCATCTTCTTTCTCCGAACCTAGAATAAAGTATTCGAAAAAGAGGGTGTAGCCCTGATGCAGTTGCTAAAGTCGAATTAGGATTACGATTAAGTAAATTTTGTCCTACTGCTACAGTAGGTCTTAATCCGGTTATAGAACGAACTTTTGCTGGAGCTAATCTTAATCCTTTTGAACCATAAGAAAAATATTCTAAAAATCGCCTTCGAGCTTCGTGATAAAGTGTATCGAAAACTAAAGATGATTTTCCAGAGCCAGAAACACCTGTTACAATCGTTAAACCAGCTCCAAATTCAACATTTACATCCTTTAAGTTATTTTCGGCAGCTCCATCTATTTTGATATTCATTTTTTTTCGAGGTAAAGATAATCGTTACTTTTCTTAGTTCTATATATTTCATTATTATATAAAGGCTAAGAGTGTTTTGATAGTAAAATTATTGATAAGTAATACTTCAATATGCATATACATATAATTGTAATATATACAAAAGATCGTAAAAGAAACGTTTCACGAATAAAATTCGATGACAGAAAAACTTTATTGGAATGACTGTTATCAAACTCAATTTGATGCAAAAGTTTTGGAAATAAACAATCAAGGAATTTTCCTTGATAAGACCTTATTCTACCCGGAAGGTGGAAACCAAGTTAGTGATAGGGGTGTTATTAAGAAAAAAAATTATCAGTTTGAAGTTAAATATGTATCTAAAAAGGATAATCTCATATTACATCATCTATCTGGCAAATTTAAAGAGCGTATCAATAAGGGAGATATAATAGAAGGTATTATAGATTGGGAATATAGATATGGCGTTATGCGTGCTCATTCTTCACAACATCTTCTATCTGCGATCTTTAAAAATTCGTTAAATATTGATACTACAAGAGCTAATATCTCTTTTGAGGATGTCTCTCTTCATATCTCTAAAAGTGTAAATATGGGTGAATTAGAAAAAGTTTTACAAGAATTTATGAAAGCTAGCACCATCGAAAATCTAGTATTAACTAGTAAGATAATTTCTCAAAAAGAAGCAGAAAATTTGGATGAAGAAATTAGAGGAGATCTTTCTAGTGAAGATAACCTAAGGATCATTGAAATTCAAAACTGTGATGTCAATTGCTGCGGCGGTACACATGTTAAAAACACTTCAGAAATTGGGCCTTGCTATTTTTATGAAATCAAGAAAGGAAGTGAATTTAAGTATTTAGTGGGAAATAAAGCTATTGAAATGCTTTCTAAACATAGTTTAGGAATTCTAGACGTAGCAACTTCCCTAAATCGTCCCATAGAAAACATATTTCCTATAGTTAAAGATCAGATTATAAGATTAAAAGAAGAAAATCTCAATTTTATAAATAAAATGCTAGAACTCATTTCAATTAATCCAACAATTACAAAGAGAATAAAGTTGGGTGTTTTAGACTTTGATATAGATTACAAAATATTATCAAAGAAATTTAAAGAATTTCCTCCCGATTACGTATTAGTTATAAAGAGAGATTCTAAAAGTATACTTATTCTATCTAATAGTGAAGAGTATAAAGCAAATGATGCTATTGACTTATTAATAAAAAAATATGGGGGTAAGGGTGGAGGTAGCCCTAAATCCGCTCAAGTAGTTCTCACAAGTGAGCCGAAAGATTTAATATTTGATATAGAAATTAATTTATAATGATTTATTAATTATGGAATTCGTTATCGATGACCTGAGAATATATTATGAAGTATTTGGTAAAGGATTTCCGATTATTATGATTCATGGGTTTGGTCCTGACCATCGTATATTAAAGGGTTGTATGGAACCTATTTTTAAATATAGGAAAGGATATATACGCGTGTATTTTGATTTACCTGGTATGGGTAGAACGAAAAGTGTGAATTGGATACAAAATGCAGATGATATGTTGGAAATTATCTTAAAATTTATTCAAAAAATCATTCCAAATCAAAAGTTTTTAATTATTGGAGAGTCTTATGGTGCTTATTTAGCAAGAGGTCTAATTGAAAAGAGAATCGATGATATTTCTGGTTTGTGCTTTATTAGTCCAGTAATTATTCCAGATAAATCTATTAGAACATTACCAGAATTTCGTCCAATAATAAGCGATTCAACATTCTTATCCTCGCTTTCCGCTCAGGACATAAAAGAATTCGAAGAAATGCATGTAATTCAAACAAAAAAGGTTTGGAAACGATATAAGGATGAAGTAGACTCTGGTCTTAAGTTAGCTGATGGGAAATTTTTAACTAAATTCTATGATAAAGGTTATTCATTCACGTTTGATCCCAAGTTAACTAATCAAAAATTTGATAAGCCCTCACTTTTTATAATGGGACGACAAGATAATGTCGTCGGATATCACGATGCTTATCAAATTTTGGAAAAATTTCCTCGCACTTCATTTGTAATATTAGACAAAGCAGCTCATGATGTACAAATCGAGCAGGAAGCTATTCTTAACACTGCAATAAATGAATGGGTTGATCGAGTTGAAGATTCAATTTAGATAATTCTCTTTAACTATAAAATCGGGTTTAGAATGATTTAATAAAAATTTTGTATTCTATAATTTTATTGTCATTTAATTGATTTTATGCTTTCAAAAAGAGCCTTAAATGATGAAGCTTTACGATAAAAAACTGGAGGTATCCCAATTGGAGCATCTACAACAATCCATCCCCCTTGATATTCAACTCCCGTCCAAAGGTGAATCCAGTTATCTTTTGGAAGATATACCTCCCATTTTTTATGATCGGGTTTGATAACAGGTGCAATAAAAAGATCTCTGCCTAAAAGGTATTGAAATTTATTATTTTGTAATTCAGGATCATCTTCATAGTGCATGAAACATCCTCTAATAGGAGATAAGCCTTTATTTTGATATTCATCTGATAAATGTTGAAGGTATGGTTTTAATTCTACATGAATTTTAACCATTTTTGCTAAATGATGTAAGGTTTCATTATCACTATCAAATTGCCAATTTTCGGTAGGCCGATTTCCCTCATGAGTCCTCATAACCATAGAAAAAGTAGCATTTTCTGCGGAACGCATAAATAATTCCTTAGTTCTTTTAAACTTACCATAAGTCGTAAAACAACCAATGTCAAATTGATAATACCCTATCCCACATAAACCGATATTTATCGCAGCAGGAATAACCGAGGGGAGGCCTAATTCTTCATCCCAATCAACTCTTTGATCCCCAGAAAATTGAATTATGGAATATTTTGAAGTACCCAAAAATCCCGATCGCGCAAAAAATATTAATTCCCCAAGTAAATTTGTTTCTTTTATCACTTCATAATTTAGTTTTGTCCACAATGTAGGAGAAATATTGTGAAATTGTTCTCCTGAAATACCTGAATAAGGAACAGAGTCAACAGGAACATATTCTCCATAGTCTACCATCCACCCGTCTAATCCGATACCAACCATATTTTTCTTCATAATATCTTTTAACCATTCAACTGCGTTAGGATTTGAAAAATCTATTTGGGCGGCAGGAAAATCTGTCATCGTGGTATAGTAATCCTTTCCATCTTTGTCTTTTAAACAGTACCCCTTTTTTGTAGCTTCTTTATAGAGATTTCCCTCTATAGCGAGCATTGAATTTATATATCCTAAAAACCGTATCCCATGTGATTCTAATTTTTTAATATAATCTGGAAGGTTAGGATAAAGTTTGTCATCATATTTCCAATCCCAAAAAAGTTGTTTACCAAAAGAAGTGTATCGTATACCTTGCCAATCTTGGCACCATACTGCTGTGACTTTTAAATTATAGTCTAAAGCTTTTTGTATTTTTTCATCTATAATTTCTGGTCCGCCTTGAATTCCAAGCCATATACCATCGAATACCCATTCTGGAAGTTTTGGTTGTAATCCAAGATACTTATTTAATTCTGAAATAGTTTTAAGTAGCGAGTCATACTTTCCAATTAATATTTCAGATGGGATGTTCCAAAAATGTAGCTCATGATATAAGTCCGATTCAAAATTAAAAACAGAGTAAGAATTAATCTCAACATGGCAAAAATAATGATTGCTTGATATAAAATTTGGTTGTGGGAAATAAGTATGATCACCTCTTAATTCAGGAGAAGCATCTTGAACCCAGATTGGAATAATATTACCTTTAAGATTTAAAAGTCTAAATTGTTCTCCGCATCCATAAACGCTCTCATCTTTATATGAAACTATATTCATCCAAAATCGATTAATATCCTCATTCTCAGATTTCGGGGTTATAAGAAGTTTATCTTCTTTAACAAAAAATTCTACAACTAAATTATAATTATCTTCACTAAATTCAATAATTACCTGATTATCTGATTTATTAAGAATTTTGAATTTTTTCAAAAGAATTGTTTTTATGATATTATCTTTTATTGTAAAACTAGCATGGCTTTGTTTATATTTACCAATTCCTATTCCAATTTTAAAGCATGGATTTTCAGGATTGTGAGAAAAAAATAGATTGTCCCTAAAGTAAATCTTAAATTTCTCATTATCTTGTTCGAATTTAATCATTTAACAATAAGGCGTTATATAATAAATATTATAATTCAAAATTTTACATTAAATTTATACCTAACAAATTTTTTTTTGAGAGATTAAAGCAACAGTACGATTGTTGAAGCTGTAGCAGATGGACACCGAATAGCTATGGAAATCGATAGAAAATTAAAAAAAGTAAATATTTGACCTCAATAATTTTTAATTAACTATTTTCCATCCCTTTATCTTGGCAAAAATTTCTAGAGGTTTAATGAAGTCGCCATAAACCACAGATATGTGATGGGCGATTCCATTGTAAATTATTTTATCTAATACATTTTTTATGTTCTGATTAAATTTAACTTTAACATAAGTACCCTTCAATTCTTTACTCATTGGAATACCTTTTGCTTTCTGTAAAAATAATCTATATTCACCTGGAGCATAATCTATTCTTAACATTGATATTTCTCCAGATTTCATGACAAAATCAGCAGTCACCCCTTTTCCGCCAGCAAAATATGTATCCAGTGATCTCTTACATAATCCATCCCATAAATTACACGCTGCAACTCCACAATGCCAGAGCAACCCATAATCCTCTTTAAGATCTACTTGGGAAAAATCTGCTAAAAATGGAGTTCCCCCTCCTATGACCTTATGAGCAAGCATAGATAGAGCCCCTAAAATATCTCCTTCACAAGTAAGAATTTTATACTCTGATTGCAAAATAGACATTGCCGCACAAGGAGAAATACCATATTCTGCAGCAAATTCAGGCCAGCAACGAATAGCTATCCCATCTAAATTATTAGAATTCATAAAGTCATTAAATTTAGCAGTTAGCGACGCAACCTTTTCTAATTGTCCATTAGAAATACCAGAGACGTCAAAAATTGATTTTATCTGATTTATCCTTTCCTTAATACTTGCGTCACTTACTTTAAAATTAAATATCTCACTTAACTCAAAATGATCTATAAGAACTCCAAGCTCTCGGTATAAATCTAATTCATCTATATCTAAATTAAAAAAACCTTTAGCACGATAACCTATTATACCAATATGTTTTGTTGAAAATGCTTTTAAAATGCGAATAGCATCTAACCAATCAGTATCTATCTGATTTCCAATTATTGCATAAAAATTTTTTACTCCTGCTTTATATAAATTACTAGAATTTAGATTAATTCCGCATACTGAATTTAATCTAATTTTACCCCCGTCATATGGAAGTTCTTCTAAGCCCCATAATAAAATGGGCTTTTTAATAATTTTATTTATCTCTAAAATTAAATGACCTAAGGCAAATGTACCGCTAATACAAACTAAGCCATCGATATCTTTCGATTGAAGAAATTTAGCTGCTTTTTGAGCGTCATGGATTTCGATCAACAGCTCAGAAACTATTTCCCACTCAACGCTTTCAATCTTTTCTAAATCAGATTGAATTTTTAAATAAATTTCTTTTGCAGCTTTGTAATCAAAAGTTGTCCTAGCTAAACATACAACCCCAATTGTTATTAGTTGCTTCATAGTTTTTATCAAATATCTTAATAATCAAGAAAATTATCTTTTTTTAATTAAAATATTTCATTGTATTATATATTTATATCTAATAATTATTAGTTATTTCAAATGGAGAGATCTATGATAATCTCCTTTAAGATATTAGGTTACAATTCAATCATTCAACTTCTCTAAGGATAAAAATATAATTATAATTTAGATTTTAACGGTTATTGGTTAATGAAATCTTTAAATGATAATTTAGACCACTCTTGGATTATTAAAAATTTATTTCTCTCCGAGCTCCTTGGAGCCATTCCTGGGATTTCTTGTTTTTTACTTTTAACAGGACCAATATCTTTCATATAATGTTTAGGACCTTCTTTAGCGTCTCTACTAAATAGTACACAGAAACCACGATCATCTCGGATCCAACCATCTTTAAAGAATCCTAAATGCTTACCGTTATAATGATAGACAGAATTTCCATATATGTAAGCAACGGGTTCTCCACTAAACAGGAATATATTACAATTATCTTCAGTATAGGCTATGGGAGTTCCTCGTTTATTAAAGAAAGTTCTTGACAAATTATTTTAAACCAGATTTAATTATAATATAACTTCTTAAGATATTTAATATAATAGGGGCATTTAAAAATTTTTTAATCGAAATGATCAATTCCGGTGAAATTATATCCTCATAATCGACGGTTTAGTAAAAAAAAACTCTTATTTTTACGTGTTTAGCAAACATTTATATGACAATATTTTCTCATTATACCTTAAGCTATCTTTTTGATGGTTAATCTATAAAAAAATGGTATAATGAATATATTTTAATGGCGAAAAATTATGCAAAAATTAAATAGAAAAGTAACTATTTTACTGATTTTCGTAAGTTTTATTACATCGAGCTTTTTAGTGGTGAATACGGTTGCTAATCCTGAAACTGAACCTGAAATGGTATCCTCTATACCTTTAGATACTCCTTTAGAAGACACTAATGATGTTTTGTCAGAGGGAGAAATATTACCCTCCTATAAGGATCCTGGTATCATTTGGGAGCCTATTGAGAAATCTATCAGCTTAACCAAAGAATCCAGTGAATCGGGAATGGATAATACATTAACTGCTGCTTTTGACCCACTAAGTGAAACAGAAAGCATTTTTGATAATTCATTAGAATTAGACCGAGAATTAGCTCTTGAAACCTCCTTTATTGAGGGATATGACGGTCTTTTTAACCTTGATGGTGAACCTGAAGCGGTTATTCCTCCTGATGGCAGAACAAGAATTACTCCAACAACAAGTTTTCCGTGGAATACTATATGTAAACTCTATATTACTGCTGCCGATAATTCTCATTGGGTAGGTTCCGGAGCTATTATTGATGGTTTTCATGTATTAACCGCTGGTCATTGTGCATTTTTGCACGATAATGGTGGCTGGGCTAGTAGTATAGAAGTAGTTCCTGCTAAAGATACCGGTGTTGCTGATGAGGACCCTTATGGTCATGCTTATATGACCTATATGAGATCCTATACTGGTTGGACTGTTAGTGAAATGGTTGAGCATGACTGGGCAGTAATAACCCTTGATCGAAATGTTGGAAGCTACACAGGATGGATGGGACGCACCACTGCATCCTCATCAAGTTCTATTTATACTGATACTATGAATGTAGCTGGCTATCCTACTGATTTAGATGGTGGGGTAAATATGTATTATCATTATGCTGATGGTGATGGTGCTACTGAATATAATCATTACTACTGGGCTGATACGGCTGGTGGCCAGAGTGGTGGACCAGTTTGGAGAATAGTTTCTGGCAATCGTTATATCATGACCGTTCATGCCTATGGTAGAGGCGGAACTGATTCCAATTATGGTACACGATTAAATAGTGATAAATATAACAGGATTTTTGATTGGTTAGGTGCTGATACCGCTCCTACTAATAGACCAGATATGAAAGATCGTGGTTCAGCTTATCATTGGCGTAATCTGAATACGGTAACCGCAGGTTCGACATCGTTTAC
>RDOE01000048.1:25412-25788 GCA_011364975.1 Promethearchaeota archaeon
AGAGTGATGTAAGAAATATCGGTACAGCGAGCACTGGAGGATTTTATGTACATTATTATGCCTCTACAAATGATTATATCTCCACCGCAGATTACTTAATCGGCTCTGTTTATGTATCAAGCATTGCAGCTTATGGTTCTGCAAATGCTGATTGGACTGGAACCTTTCCAGGTACAGTCCCTGCAGGGAGTTATTATGTCGGTTGGCTAATTGATAGAGATAATACAATAACTGAAATTGATGAGGGGAATAATAAGGGGATACAAAGTACCAAAATAACTGTAATTGCTCCCCCTCCCCCTTCAGGATATATCGAAGTTAGAGCGTATGATAGTGATACAAGTGATCCTCTTCAAAGTGCATTAGTAGAATGTTG
>RDOE01000004.1 GCA_011364975.1 Promethearchaeota archaeon
CTGAAGAATTATTAACCACCATTACTCAAGTATCATCAATGGAATTTAAAGAAAGAAAAGGCTATATTAATTTACATAAGGGTGGATATTACTTTAATATTGGTGATTTAAACCAATCTTTAAAGTATACGGGTGAAGCTTTAACCATTGCCAAAGAAATAAAAAATAAAAAACTAATAATGCGTGCAATAAAACTACGTAATTTTAATAATTATTATAAAGGCGAATTATTTCATAATGTCGAATATATCAAACAATATTTGACTCTTGCAGAGGAATTAAATGATAAGCAAGAAATTATTGGAGGCCTTAACAGTATGGGAATGTTTTTCACTGAAAAGGGAGACTTTGATAAAGCACTTGGTTATTTAGAGAAAGGTTTATCATTATGCGATGAGACAAATAGTTTTAAAACAATAGTACTTCTCTCCTCTCTTTTTGATCTTTACCTCAATATGGATAATTTTGAGAAAGCTCAGCAATATTTGGACCGTATGAAAGAATTCGGAAAAAAAACCGAATTTAAAGCTTCGGGTAGTTTTTATAGGCTTTCAAAAGCAATGATATTGAAAAAAAACCAAGAAAAGATTAATCAATTAAAAGCAAAGGAAATATTAAAGCAACTTATTGATGAAGAAAATCCCTTTTCTGGGCTTTATTACCCTACACTCATAGAATTATGTGATCTCTATTTAACAGAATTACGTGAAACAAACGATTTAAAAGTAATAGATGAGATTAATCCATATATTACTCAATTAAAGGAAATAGCTGAAAATCAACAAGCATTTTGGCTTCTTGTTGAAGTGCTTTCATTACAAGCTAAGTTGAAATTAATAATCTTTGAATTTAAAGAAGCCCAAACATTATTAAACCAAGCTCAGGATACTGCTGAAAAATTTAGTCTAAACCGATTGGCTAAACGAATAACAAAGGAACAAGATCATTTATCTAAAAATTTTATCAAATGGGAAAAAATGAAGATTTCAAGAGAAAATTTATCTATGAGAATGGATTTAGCGCGCATAGATGAACAAATAAAACTTTTACTCCGGAAGCGAATTTATATGAAGAATGTCAATAATCAAGTGTAATAAGTCATGAAATATCTTATATAAAATTCAAATAAATCCTTCTTCCTTAAAGTAATCTAATTATAAATAAAATATTAAATAACTTCCCCTCATAATATCTATAAGATTGTGAATTTTGAATATATTTTGATGAGATAATGAAGATAGCGAGATATTATAATAATAATGATATAAGACTAGATGAAATGCCAAAACCAACCATAGGACCAGGTGAATTATTAGTAAAAGTAAAAAAATCGGGTATTTGTGGTTCTGATATTTTAGAATATTATCGATTTGCTAAAATGAAGAAACTTGGGGTAGATAATCTTATTCTTGGGCATGAGATAGCAGGAGATATTGTTGAGGTTGGAGAAGGTGTAAAGCGTTACAAAAAGGGAGATAAAGTGTTTGTATCTCATCATGTACCCTGTTTTGAATGCCATTATTGCCGACAAGGGCATCATACAGCATGCAATCTTTTACATAACACTAATTATGACCCTGGTGGTTTTTCTGAATATGTAAGAATTCCTTCAATAAATATAGAAAAGAAAGGAGTTATCCAATTAGACAAATCTGTTTCTTATGAGGAAGGCGTATTTATTGAGCCTTTAGGTTGCGTTTGTAGAGCTCAAAGGTTAGCTAATGTTAAGAAAGGTCTAACAGTGGTGATTATAGGGAGTGGCGTATCAGGTATTCTTCATGTACAACTAGCAAAGCTACGAGGTGCAGAAAAGGTATTCGCTACTGATATTAATGAATATCGACTTAATAAAGCTAAAGAGTTCGGAGCTGATGCTATATTTAATGCAACTGAAGACATACCCACAAAAATAAAGAAACTCAATAACACACTTCTAGCAGATATAGTTATAGTGTGTACTGGTGCGCTTTCAGCAGCAAATCAAGCATTAAAGAGTGTCGCTCCGGGTGGAACAATCATTTTTTTTGCGGTTCCAGAACCTGGTGTGATGCTACAGGTTCCTATCAATGAATATTGGCGCAACGAGATTACTATTATGACCTCTTACGGAGCTGCACCTGATGATCTTCAAGAAGCTTATACTTGGATTTTAGCAAAGAGAATAAAAGTGAGTAATCTAATAACTCATAGATTTTCACTTAGCAATGCACTTGAAGCATTCAAAGTAGTTTGTGAAGCAGATAAATCATTAAAAGTCATATTAGAGCCTGAGCGAGAATAAATTAAATTCGTTAAATATTAAAATATTTACTTTTTTCCATATGTTTCCCTATTATTATCGATTCCCATAAGGTATAAATTTCCAACATAAAGCCATTCATCTTTTTTTTTGGAAAAAACAAATCTATTTTAAGTAATTCATTTAAATTTTCATCTGATATTGTTTTAAGTTTTAGTTCTAAAATTGCTTGATCAACAATCTTTTGATTTTCTACAATACGCTTAAGCATATATGAAAAGGGAGTTATATCAGGATTTTTAATAATATTTGAATGGCTCGAAGTAAGTAAATCGGCTTTTTCAAGAAACATACTTTCAACTAACTTGATATCATCTATATATTGATCAATAGAACATTCCTCAAATCCATACCATGGACCAAATCCTTTACTTTCTGGAGACATAAGGTCATAACCTAAGCAACTAATGTGTAGGATTCTTTCTTTCGGGATAAAAAAGCCTACATGTGCTTTCGAATGACCACGAAGCGGTATTGTTTCAATACTTAAATTTTCAAATTCAAAAGTATCTCCAGAATTAAATGGTAATACATTATTACAAGGTAGATATCTGTTAATCTCTGCAAATTGCTGAATAGCTGAAAAATTCATAGCTTTATCAAATCCATACCCCGTAAAAAAATTATGTAAATCCAACAAGTAAGTACCTACTGGATGAGGAGCATAAATTTTAACCCCTAAAGCATCCCATTGATGAACATGGGTTATATGATCCATATGGCCATGAGAGCAAATATAATCAGATACGGGCCCAAAAATTTCATTAATTTTAATTATTAAATCTGGTTCAATATTCAAATCCAATACAATTGCAGTAGAATTCCTTCCTTTTTTTGGCAAAATAATAAGACCATCACAACAAGAAAAGTAGTGAGGAGGCCTAATTTGATGAACCAATAAGATATCATCCTTAACTTTGCTTATATCTAGATTTCTAATTTTACTAATACTCATAATTTATGGTCTTAAGGAATCCTAATATAAATATTCAATATGAAAAAGCATGGAAAAAATAAAAAGAAATCTATATATGAAAAAATAGGTTATAAATCTGGTATTAATTTAAGTAACGTAGCTACAGCACTTCCAATTTCTGTGGTTTGATTTAACTCATTAATAAGATGAAGACTCTTTAGCTTTTCAATAGTTTTATCTATATCTTTTGATAATTTGAGATTTCTTTTATTTAAATATTTATTAATTTTCATAATGTCTGTAGAGCCATCAAATATTGCAAATAGAATGTTTTTATCATCAGAATCCATGTGTTTTATATATTTTTGAAATTCGGCGATTAAATAATTTGTACGGGGATTGATTGCAAAGACAACTTTATCAGACTTAAGTTTTTGGATGCTCTCAAAAGATTTAATTTCCTCTATGCCTTTTGTTTTAAGATGGTTGATTAATTCTCGTAAGTAAAAGTTAGATTCGAAATCTTCACTGCGAGCTATTACTATTATTTTTTTATCTACGTTATTTGGCATTGATGATTTGAGATAATCTTGGACTTTAGTCTCTACGATTTGATGAGGATATAATAAGTCAGCTTCGAAAATATCCTCAATCATTTTTGTTACAGATGCGTCATCAAATACTTCACCAGAAAAGCTAATAAGTCTCTCCTTATAAACTTCTTCAAAAAAATGGTTAAAGAACTTAAGTTTCTCTTTTAAACTATTACTTGGGCGTCTTAAAAGGAGAAGTGCAACTCTAGTATATTTACCTTCATTAAGTATAATTTTAAATTGTCTATAAGATAGCTCTTCTAATCCACCTACTCCTTCAGTAATCTTTGAACCAATTTCTTGTCCAAATGAGGAAATGGCACTTAAAAAACCGGATATTAATGTCTCATCTATTGGTACATCCGCCAGACTTTTGCTAAAGCATGGGACTCCTCCATCACTAGTTAGAATGATTATATATGGGATATTTTCCACATCAGATAATTTTTGATAAAGATTTTTCAAAGCTTCCACTTTCCTGCGTCTTTTTGGAACAACAACACCACGATGTATGATAAAGATAAAAGCAACCAAAATTCCAACGGCAATTATGATATAAGGTACAAGATCTAGAAAGATTATGAATTCATTTATTACTCTGAAATTAGCGGAAGTTAATTGTGCGCTCTCATAATATTCTTCTCCAATATAATCAACTTTAATTTTATAATTATTTCCTACGGATAGGTCTAAAGATCCAATTGCAATGCCATTTTCACAAATAGCAGTGAAATTATATATCAAATTATCATCATTATCTAGAATTTGAAAAAGGATAAATAACCCATCCAACGGATTACCTAATTCATCGGTTACCCAAACTTCAAAAGAATAAGTACCATACATATATTGAGTTTGAGGAGGTTCTCTAAATTCCAGTTGGACTTGGATTTTTGGACTTATAGGAAAGCTAAAATTTAAAGAATACCCCTCTATTTTATTCGTCCCATCAAAAACAATGGTTAAATTTAAATCACCAGTAAAAGAGTTTGGTATGCCGTATAAATAAACTAGCGTATTATTTTCCCCAATTAATCCCGTATAAATTTCTATAGTTGTTCCATATCTGAAAGTAAAAAATATCGGAAGATTCTGGAGGATTATTGAACTATTTTCACAATAAAGATGTATTTCAAATCTTATAGTTTGACCAAATCTCATGACACTTGGTAATGGTTGCATGCTAAAGTTTGAAGTCCACTTTGGTTGGATTAGATCAAACTTTGAGGTGATATTATAAGCCACTGTGGTTGATCCGAGGTATTCGAAATATATTGTCAGATTCATCTTCCCATTAGCTATTTCCGGTATTTCATTATAACATAAACCGTTCTCATCTGTGTAAAGTTGATTGGTGACAAATGGGATATCAAGTTGATCATCATAATATGCTGAAAAGAAAATTATTCGATTTTGAAGAGATTCACTCCCTTCTGTTATATTTATTTGTAAAGCATATCTAGCAGAATATCCAACTCTTAATACATTTGGATATTGAATAATGTTTAACATTATAGGTATTTTTCCTTGAATAATTTTCGTGATTTTCGCCGAAGATGCTGCAATACTGCTCTGTCCTTGATAATATGCATGGATAGTTATGTTCTGTCCTTTATATTGTTGAGGTATAATATATTGATAAGTGCTAATACCTTCGATATTTGTAATAGTTGTTATTATAAAATTCTCTGTTAGACCTACACTTATATTTAGATAAATGATTTGTCCTTGTATTGGGGTTGAATTTATAGCATAAGTTAATGTTGTTCTTATCTGAAACTCTTTTAATATTCTTAAAGTGGTCGGAATTGAAATATCTAAAAGAGTAGCATCTTGAGGCAATATCGTAAAATTAATAATGTTACTTTGGCTATCTGCACAATTAATAGAAGAACCATTGATATATATTGCATAACCTCCCGGTAAAAGACCCGATAGGTAAATTTGTTTCTGGTAAACCCCACTCATTAAGAATCCCAAAGATCCATTGAGTTTGAATGTTGTTCCTTGATATATATAATATGTTAAGTTAGCATTATTGTTTGGCTTTGGATTGAGGGGATCGATTTTATTAACAATAGTAGCGGTTGCTAAGATATTACCTTCTGCATATATCGGTTGAATATTTTGCAGTGAAATTTGAGTAGGAATTTTATCAATGAAGATAGTAATATTTACGTGTTTTATATCATAACCACTGGCGGAACATCTGATTTTTAAAGTTTCATTTTCAACAAACTGAGAATCCACTTTTTTAGTAGCATTTAATCCTGTTGTGTTCAATGTAAGATCATATAATCCATTTCCGATTTCTACAGCTTTAAAATAATTTTCAGTCATACCAATAGTACCAAGGACCAAACCTCCTGTTACAGGAATACCACCATCAGTTAAGTTGACCCGAATCATACTATTAATGGTATCATTAACATAAGGAATATTATTAGACGATAAAACCCACTTCGAGTCTATTTCAGATGCGCCTGATACTATATTAAATTCGAAAAAATTTTCTGCTATAATCTTAAGAGAAGTGGTTAATACTTGCGTTTCATGAAGATATTTAGAAAACACAAAATAAATAGGATAAGTACCATTTGGGGCTCCTTCTGTGTATAGAGGAATCGAATAATTGCCTTGCCCTAAATAGGAGATATAACCAACTTGATAGGAACCAGTCCACACTCTTCCCCATAATCTAAGAGTTCCTGTAGAATTTTCATACACCTGTATCGTTGCACCAGATATCCCCCATCCTAAGTAAGTGGAATAATTGATCCCGAAATAGGCGGTCTCTCCAGAGGATACTTGGCTAATCAATGAAGAAAATTCAGCATGAGTCTTATTAAGGATAAAAAACTCCATAATATAAGAACCAAATCGTAAAGCTTTACCAGTTTCAAGGTAATTTGAGGTGTCATTCCAAAGAAATCGCAAATAATACTTCCCAATAGCATATTTTTCATCTAAATTTAGATTACCCTCTATTTTATCGTTATTTGAAGGAAAATGTTGAGGAAATTCGTTTAATAAGTTGCCAATTCCGTTGTATAGTTCAATCGTATAATTACCCATAGTAGATTCAAGCAAACTAAGATTATATAATATTGAATTATAAGAATAAAAAGCTGGTAAACTCGAATATAGCACTGTGTTGTTAAACTTACCTGAAATAATGTAATTAGGTTGATATCCACGTAATGTCCAATTTCCAAGCCTAAATGCACTAAAAATCGTAGCACTTTGAAGATTAAGGCTTGGTGTATGATTAAAAAGGAATAGATTCTCAGTAAAATCTGTTAAAGTGGGAGTTAATGCTTCGAAAATCTCCCAGTTTATACTATTTGATGCGTTTAAATCAAAAGCAGGCATATCAAGATATGAAATTGCATATCCAGATAAATTAAAGTATGGAGTATAATTCGCATAAAGCAATTGATTATAGGAAAAGCTATTGTCATATTTAATGTTCCATATACCTCTATCAGCGTTAGATCCAGGTATTGAATAACTAGCAAAAGCTCCTAATGGTGTTTCAAAAGTGATTGCTAAACTTGATTTAAAGTTTAGGTATAATTTATCTTCTAAACTTAAATTATAAGTTAAAAATTGGAAACTATGTTCCGATCCTCCAATCCAATCGGAAATATTGATATAATGTACTCCCTCTGTGACATTATCCCATATAGGGGCGTTATCAGTATTGATATATAAACGTGAATTAGAAATGGTTTGTTTGTAATTTATTGTAAAATAAACATCATCTAGATACGAGATGTAATCTATTTCATTATAATAATTGTTTTCAAATGCTACTCCGATTTTGAAGGCCAAATTATTTACCTTTAGGAGTTCTTCATATTCCTGGGAAAGACTAAAGCTCATATGGTGCCACGGTGTACCAGAATAATCATCATAACTAACCTCTGCCATCGAAAAAGGAAGAACCCTTACATTTTGATAATTACTAGTTTCCAAGTCTCCAAGATAAAGGACTATAGAAGCATCATTATCAAATTTAAAGGGATTTACTCCAGTACCATCAACATCAATTAATTTATAGCTGTAATCTAAACGAGCAACTTCATATTTCGTTGTGGTATTATAAAGGATTTCTATTGATTCAAAATTAACAGAAATTAAATCTTCATCTCCTCCATGGCTTGGAGCTCTAGCCCAAGCTCCAAAGTCAAATTTATTTATTCCAACTAATCCATTGATTAAATTAGTTATGTTATAGGTACGCGATATAGTGCCATGATTGACATGGCCTATAATTTCTGGATTATTATATACCATTAGAGCAGTATCAGAACCATTATAAGGTATTTCTCCTTCCTTTGAAATCCAATTATTTCCATTGATGTACTTATTATTAATCCGAGCAATAATTTCATATTTATCTTCGGTTTCAAAGGTAGACTGTTCATCAAGACTCCATGTAATAGTCATTTGAGCATAATCTGCCTCATATGGTACTAAAATGTAATACCACCAAGCCGCTGAAGGGTTTCCTCCAAAAGAGTAACTACTTGGATCAATAATAAGCTTCAAACTTGAGAGTGATTCCTCGTAATATAAGTCTATGAAATCATAAAGAGGTTTGTAAATTCCACCATAAGGGCTTTCTGAATCCTTATAAAATCCTGGATTTGTGTTAAAAGAGTTAAAGTTTAATATAGTTTGATCTTCTTTCTGTATGATCCTCCCTCTTTGAATGGGTAAACTCTGAGGATTTATATCCAGTAAATTCTGTGTCCAAAAGGCAAAATCACCGGGGTAGAAAGCAGGGGTGCTTCTATCCTTGCTGTTATAGATTCTTGTTCTCCCATAATTATAATCCTTTAAATCGTATTGTATAAAATACCCATCACCACTCTGTCTTTTTTCTGTCCCCCAAAAATCGTATTCATATTCAAAGGGAGAATCTTGAACTATTTGTTGTTTTGAATATGGTTCAATTTCAAATTGCATCGAAGATGCATTCCATAAGTTGGGTGTAGTGATGTTAAAGTAATTATTTGGGACTGCGAGATGATCGTTTTCAGTAATTGTACTAGTAGCATTTTCAAGGGTTTTAAAATGAGTAGTATTAATTTTATTATATCCTCCTATATCCCCAGAAATGTCAGATGAATGATAGAAACCTGGTTCATATGCAGGATCAAAATTCTGAGTATAATTATTATTATTTAAATCAACAATACATTCATTAAATTTAGACCCTTCAGAAATAACAAGAAATAAACAAAAAATAAATCCCATAATTGCGAATTGTGTAACTTTTTTATTTTTCTGCAATATATACCACCCCTTTTCATGATATCAAGCGATTGTTCCTCTTCTTCTTAATATCATACCTATTAGAACTCATTTATCAAGTAAATATCCAATTATTTAAAATTAAGCTAATTTTGACAAAAAAATTTAAATAACCAGAAATTTATTTAATCGCCACAATATGCTTATACTATATGCTATTGTTAAGTTTGAACGAAAATGAGGTGATTATTACTAAATAAGATTCTAAAAGTAATAAAATTTAGAAATTTTTAATTGGCAATAAAAAAACGGAAAAAAAATAGAAAAAAGTTAAATTTACAAACCTTTTGGACCATTTTGGTATATATTGTAGGCCTCATCTACGGAGGCATTTTCATGGACGATTGCTCGTACAGCTTTTATCATCCCTATAGGACTGTCACTTTGAAAGATATTTCTTCCCATATCAACACCAACGGCACCTTTTTCAATCGCATCTTTAGCCATTTGTAATGCGTCTCTTTCCTCGACCTTTTTGCCACCTGCGATTACTACAGGTACAGGACAAATACTGGTGACATTTTCGAAATTCTCACAATAATAGGTTTTTACAAAAGTAGCACCCATTTCCGCAGCCATTCTACTTGCCATTCCCAAATATCGATCATCTCTAACCATCTCTCTACCAACAGCAGTTACAGCTAAGGTAGGTATTCCATATTCCTGGCCCCAATTGACTAATTTTGATAAATTCATGAGAGAGTTCTTTTCAAATTCTCCACCAATAAAAATTGAGCATGTAATGGCGGATACGTTTAACCTTATAGCATCTTCAATAGTAACATTTATATCCTCATTAGATAATTCTTTTAACATACTTGCACCTGCTGAAACACGAAGAACAATAGGAATATCGTTATCAGGTGAAACGCAACTCCTTAACATACCCCGTGTAAGCATTAATGCATCAGCATGTTCAAATAGAGGATTCAGGTCTCCAAAGCATTTCAATTGTCCTGGAACGTTCCCAAAGTAACCATGATCCACTGCAAGCATTACACAACGCCCTGATTTAGGTTTAATGATTCTCGATAAACGATTATGCATACCCCAATCCATACTATTATCACATCAATTAATTTTCTAAATAAATATTTCTTTAAAGAACTAATTAAGTATTAATCTAATATCTTTTTTTTACTTTTCTAAAGAAAATTGAGTACTCCCTTACAGAAATAGAGCTAGTATTCTTGTTAATAAAATTAAAAATGTGACTTACTTAATTCTACTGCTAATTTCAGGTGATACTCTTCTTTCTAAAAATTTTTTAATTAATGTAACACGATTTTTATTAATAGTGGAAACTATGAGTTTTTCCTTGAGTTTTTTAATCAATTCTTTCTCACTAATGGATCCTGAACTTTCTAAGAGTGAAGTTGTGAAATCTACATCATTTATAAATTGAGAGATATAATGAGCTAAATATTTCAATTGATCTGTCTTATTGAGTCTTTCTAAAGCACTACTTAAGATTGATTTTTCAAATTCATTATCAATTTCCCATGGTACTTGGATTATTAATCTGCGGTTGTTAATCAGAAATGCATTTTTTTGCTTATATTTAACCATATTATAGAAATAGTCTGCATTTGGGAAAACATATGAATCAAATTCTATATCTTTTATTACATTATCATTCTTATATTCATTTGGTATAGTATTATCTAATAGATCATTCAAATCCTCCAAACTTATTTCAAGGTCCTCATTTCTCACAATGTAGGTTGGATAATCAAATAATTTAGCATGAATGAATCCTGCTACACAATTGAATCCAAAAACATCAATTAATTTATCTAAAGATGTCTTTATATCTTCTTTAGGTGGTGATTGTATGGGTTCGACAGATATTGACGCATCAATTAAATCATATCCTACAATTTTTCCTTTGGTTGTTATAAATACTATAAAGTTATGACTTTCACATACAGCACCTTGAGGTACTTTAACTTTTACAGTGCCAAATTGTTTATTGGCAAAAAGGGAATTCGGAATACCAATCTCCTTTCCTTTCCCACATTTTGGGCAAGAAACTTCAAAATTTAGCAATTGTGTTTCCAAAATAAACCTCTACCTCTTAATGATATAGTTTTCTATTATACATTTAGATTAGATAAATAAAAAACAATTATAATATATTCTTATATAACTTGGTAACTACAAATACGAAGATACTCTTCCTTAAAAAACTTACACATTTGCAAAAAAGGTTTTGATAGATTCTAGATAAACAATCTACTTTATAACTGATTTAAAGTTAAAGTAAGGCTAAAAAATCTTCAACTTTGCTCTTAATTTCGTCGGATAACTTTTTTGAAAACCTACGATTAATGAATTCTTTTAAAAGTAACAGGCGATAACGATTTATTCTAGGTTCCATTAAATCTTGAGATAATTGATCAATTAGGTCATCCTCATAAATTATTTTAACCTTTTCTAATGCATTTTTCGCATATTCCGCCTCTTTGATTAACTTTTTTATGCCACGTTTGAGAATTAAGAACTGTTCTTTTTCATCGAAAAATTCGAGAGCTTTCTCTATAAGATTCTCTTCAAATTTTAGCTTTAATTTTTGATCCCAAGGAGTTTGCAAGATATTTTGATGAGAGTCCATTATAAGTGCAGCATTTCCCTTTAAACGTATATTATCGTAATCGCTTTCATCAAGAAAGATAACTTTATTTGCTTCTCTATAAATTTCGGGAATTAAATTATCTAATATTCGGTTTATAAGAGCTAAAAATTTCTCATCCCTTTTTATTCTTAAGAGATATATTTGATAATTAAAAATCTTAGCATGAATTAGGCTAAGTATACCATATAGTCCAAAATTCCTAATAAAATAATTTAAGTTTAAGATCTCTACATTTTCTTTAGGTGGGCTTTCAGCTTTCATTAGCAAATCAATTGTCTCATATCCCATTATGTTACCTTTTGAATTTATAAAAACGATAAATTGGTGTTCTTTACAAACACCACCTTGAGGAACTTGGATCTTAATTATACCAAATCTTTTTTGAGTAAGAATTGATTGAGGAATTTGAATATTCTTTACAATTTCACAAATTGGGCAGGATACTTCAATTTCTTTATAACTTTCCGCCATTTTTAACTAAATCTATTCCTGGTCACTAATAATAGTTAATTGAATTAGTCATAATTAATATAATATTTTATACTATCAAAAGGTATCATTTTTAACTAAACATGGTTTTTCTAATTTAGACTTAGGGATCAAATTTGAAATTAATACATATTTTAAGAGGGAAATAATATGAAATTAGATATTTCTAATGAGGACTCTTACTTTATGTACAATTTTATCCAAGAGATTATAGATAAATGTGGGGCAAGGATGCCCTGCAGTCCCCAAGAACAAAAAGCAGCTTTAATGATAAAGAATGAAATGGATAAAGTCTGTGATAGTTGTGAGATTGAAAAGTTTTATTGTCATCCTCGTGCTTTTTTAGGATTCATTAAAGTAATTATTGTACTCACTTTAGTTTCTTATATTGCATTTTTCTTTTTACCGTTAAATTTACCGTTTTATTGGATACAAGGGTTGACAACAACCTCATTTATACTAAATTTAATATCAATATTAATTTTATGGAACGAATTTTTTAATTATCGAGAATTTATCGACCCTTTATTTAAAAATAAAGAATCTCAGAATGTAATTGGTAAATTTAAACCAAAGGGAAAGTTGGAAAAAATCATAATCTTCTCAGGGCACCATGATAGTGCACTCCAGTTTAATTTATTAAAGACTCTTAAGATTGGATATCCAATAATAATATTTGCAGGTTTAATTGTTCTTTTTATTTGGTTCATTACATCTGGATTAATTTTTATCCTTTCTTTTGTAAATTTATTTGCTTTCCAAGATTTTTTCATATTTTCTATAGTTTTATTTATATTTGGAGTCCCCGCGTTAATATCTTTGTTTTTTTTTGTATCTTCCGGTGAGAAAGCAAATAAAGTTCCCGGAGCAGTCGATAATCTAAGCGCTGTTGGGATTGTGTTAGGTCTTGGACGATACTTGCAAAAAAATAAACATCTTATTCCAAATAATACGGAAATACGATTAATATCTTTTGGGTGTGAAGAAGCGGGATTAAGAGGCGCTTACAGGTATGTAGAGCGCCATAAAGACGAATTAATGGAGTATGACGCCGAATGTGTAAATATGGATGCCATTCAAACCCCTCAGAGTATATCTATCATAAATTTCGAACCATCTACTCGAACTAAACACTCTGAGACTGTTGTAAATAAGTTAATTAAAGCTGCAAAAAATACAGAAATAAATATTACATCTTCATCTCTTGGAGGTTCTGGTTCATTTGAAAAAGTTTTTGGTCAAATTACCGGAGGAACCGACGCAACGGCATTTTCTAAATCAAATATTAAAGCAGCCAACATTTCTGCAATGAATCTAAAAAGGATGCTCGAATTCTACCACCAACCTGGTGATACTCCCGATAAGATAGAAAAAGGAGCTCTTGAAAGTGTTTTAAAAGTGTGCTTAAACTATATCATGTTAGAAGATTGACAGAAAGAATTGAAAACTAAGAAGAGTTTACCTCTTTCTCGTTAATTTCATTACAAAACTTGTAAACAGCATTCCTAATATCATTGGTATAATTCCAATTCCTAGTATAGCAAAAAAGAAGTATGAACTAAGAGTATTAAAGTATGCATTCATGAATAATTGGCCCGCGGAATCGATAAGATAATGGGTTATGATACTAGGAACTAAACTTTTAGTCTGAATGAACATATATCCGAATAGTAAGCCTAGAAATGTAGCAAAAACAACTTGGATTATTGTAGCAATTAGATTTTGGCCTCCAATCAAATTAACAAAGTGAAATAACCCAAATATTACTGAAACTACAATTAAAGATGTGAACTCCGTATATTTTTTTAAATTCATTGTGGTCATAACACCTCGAAATGAGATCTCTTCCCATATCCCGGGGATTAACATTATCACGAAATAAAACCATCCTAATCTGAAAATTGTAAGATTTGGAATACCAAATATAACTTCTAAGTCAAAATAGTAAGTCCCAAAAATGTTTGCCATAATAAATGAACTTAAAAAGAAAATTATCGAACATCCAAGTCCAATTATGATATTTCGTATAAGATTATCTCTTAAATTTAACCCGATTGATTTTGTAAATCCTCTAAGCTTTTGGTTTCCTATTGGTAGATGAATAACACGAGGAACAATAATTAACCAAAGTAAAACCATAAATCCAAAGGAAATAAAGAAATCAATAAATAATAAGACGATATCTGGAATTACATCTACAATAAAAATTAATGGAAGCTCAATAAATCCGGGTAAGAATAGGAATATACCGTATAAAATTAAAAGTACCACTGTACCCCCCATAGGATATTTTCGGAAGCTTTCACGTATACTTATCATCTCCTTTCTACCAAACTCCTTTGGAAACATACTATTTAGAGATAAAATAAGAAGAATTATAGCTATTAAGCTAGTACCAGCAAGAACAATTGTCATTATTATTAGGTCGCCAAATAACAAGAATAAACTTCCGATAAGAATATATCCCGCTAGAATTAAGAATTGTGTTATAATCAGAGCTGTCCATTTCATTACTTTTTTCTCAGGGTTAACCTCCTCTAAAACAAATTTATACTTCATTCTACCAAACATACGAATCTTCATAGAAAAAGCATTAAGTAAAAATAAGAGTGCAATTGGATACCATGAAATAAATAAAGGAATAAATGGTCTCAATGAGGGAGTTATGAATAATATTACAATAACGGGTAAGAAAAAGGAAACCGTCTGAATAATAACAAGTAATATAAGTTTAGCTTTTGCTTGGTCACGAGGATTTAGAGGTAAAGCCGCCGTTATTGTTGCACCAGTATCTTCTACGTTTAAAAAACCTGATACAATCATGAGGGAAATTATTGGTTGATAAAACATTAAAAAACTCCAAAAAGCTATGAGATAACTAAAAATATCTCCAAATTCTCCACTTGGTATAAAACCAAATACGAAAACGATAAGAAGTGGCATTATCATCGGCATGAGGAGAAACATAAACATCTGAATGTCCCGAGTAGCTATTGAGAGATCTTTTTTAATATACGATTTAATGGGAGTTACTTTTTTAATTGAAATTATTTCATCTCCTGATTGTTTTAATTTATTTTCTCTTGCTTTTTTGACAATAAGTAAAGTTGAAGAAGTGATGGATCTCATTGATTTTACAGCTTTATTATACAAAATCATTGTTAATAATATTAACAGAAGCATCCCAATTATTGTTGGTATCCACTGAATAGGTGGAAAACTTAAAGGATCCATCAGCATAGTTATAAGAATACTAGGCGCAAATGGAAAAGGAATCATACTTATGAAAAATATAACAATATAGGAAACATTCATTGCCGAAACTATTATAAAAAATGAACCTATAGCACTTACTGCCCATTGAATAAATAATGATGCCGACATTACTACTATTATATAAGCCAGCATTGTAAAAACACGAATCATGGTTGATTTTTTAGATCCTGCGCTTTCTACCTTTAATATTCGCCCTATTTTCTCTGCGACTAATATTAAAACACTGAAGGCCAATATTACTTGAAGTATTGAAATTAATGAGCTAATTATAATTAGAAGGAAATTTTGACTAAGAATTCCAATTACTAATGGAAAAGATAGGATCATCATAATAAATGCGAGATCTAAATTTCGAAGAACTGTTATAAAGCCTAATTTTTGCAATCTATTTTTAGAGAGAGGTAATGTTTCAAACCACTGAAAAACTTCTCCTGACATCATAGAACCAATTGCGAACATACCCATAAACGTCAAATATACTAATTGCATCCCAAAAAAGATTCCAAACATGATACTTCCGCCAAATAAAATAGATTCTATTGAAATTGTGCCACTATTTATAAATTCAGTAAGTGGAAAATAAAACACAACAATTAATATAGCGGCCATCCCAAATATGAATCCATAGGCAAATCTCATGGCAAAAACTTGATATTTTATTGAATTCTTGTTTTTCTTAAACTTTTCCATCAATCTTGCTTGATTCGCTCCAGACGATTGCACTTGGGAATCTAATACAATCTCTAAATTCGTATATTTTGCTAGTTTATAAAGTCCAAGCTTATTTCTACTCATATCAATTAAGAACCTTATTTACCATTTTTGAAGGATTTCCGTAATTTTTGCACAATTTCAATTACACTAGTATCTTGTTCGGTTAAACGTAGAAATACATCCTCTAAATTAGCTCCTAATTTGTTTGCCTGTTGTCTTAACTCTTCAATTGTACCTATGCCAACCATTTTACCTTTATTAATAATTCCAATACGATTACATAATTGTTGAGCTATTTCCATGATATGAGTAGAAAAAAGAACAGAACCCCCATTTTCAATATGAATATCTAAGATCTCCTTTACCACTTTCACGGATTTAGCGTCTAAACCAGCCAAAGGTTCATCTAAAATAAGTAGATCAGGATCATGCAGTATTGCAGCTATTATTTGGACTTTCTGCTTATTTCCATGAGATAAAGTGGCGATAAGTTGCTCATAATAATCACTTGCCCCTAAACTGTCCATATATTCCTGAGCCTTAGCAGACACCTCTTCCTCGTCAAGTTGGCGAATAGAGGCTATAAAGCTAAATAGATCTTTTGGAGTAAGAGATTTAAAAATTAAAGGTTCTTCTGAAACATATCCAACTCTCCTCTTAATTTCCACTTCTTCCTTTTCAGGGTTCATACCGATAACTGTAATCTCACCGTCATTTGGTTCAAGTAAGCCCAATAATAATTTAATAGTAGTTGTTTTTCCAGCACCATTAGGACCTAAAAGTCCAAAAACTTCGCCCTTTTTAACATCAAATGAGATACCATCGACCGCTTTTACATCTCCAAAATATTTCTTTAAATTTCGAACAGAAACCATCATATTATTATCCATTTTTTAACCTCATTATATTTGTTTTTCTAGTAATTTATTTTCAATTATCACACTTTTACTATTCCAATTTTTAGAGATAATTCTTATAAAAAGAATGTCAATAATTGTGGGCAATATTCCTATAAAAACAATCATAAAAATCATCAATTGAATTACAGTATCGATTTGAGTTATTGAAAGTATCAATCCTACAGTATTAATTAAATAGTGAACTATTATACTGGGAATTAAACTATTTGTTTTAATAAAAAGATACCCTAATAATAATCCCAAAAAGAAGGTGTAAATGACTTGAAATAGTACAGTTATAATGTTTCCTCCTGATAATAAAACATTAATGGCATTAAATGCATGTGCTAATCCAAAGAAGATACTACTAATGATAATTCCTGTTATTTTTGAATATTTCTTCAATAACATAGGAATCATAACTCCCCGAAATGCAACTTCTTCCCAAATACCTGGCTGAAGCATAAATATCCAGATAAACCACCCGTAACTAAAAAACCCGGGAATCAATGGATTTGGGTCTCCAAATAATAATTCCGGAGCAAAAATAAAATTTCCCAAAAGGTTAGCACCAATGAAAACTATAATACCATAAATAATAAACGAGCCTACACCTACCATTATATTTCTACCAACAGGTTTAACTTTTGATATTCGAATCTCCTTAGTATAGTCCTTAAATGATTTATTTTTACCAAGGAGTTTCAAACCCTTCGGAACAATATATAACAGCAAAAGAGCAAAGAATGCTTGTACCCAAAGAAATTCTATAATTATTATTGCTACGTAAGGTAAACTCAGCATCCATGGTATAAAGAAAATTGACTCTAATAAGAAAGCGATAAAAGGAAATGCATTGAATAAAAGAAATACTACAGAATTACCAATGATTGGTTGTTTCCTTAAAAATCCCCCTGTTTCATAACTTGGCATCTGTTCTGCTTTAGGAAACATCTTATATAACCCAAATATTAGTAAACTTAAGCTGAATAATCCTATTAAAAATGCACTGCTTATGGCTGCGATTATTCCAAATAACGTAAACATAATTGAATTAGCGATTAATATTATGAAATATACCCCTAACTCGGCAGCTATCATGGCTATCCACTTCATAATTTTATGTCGTGTGTTGACCTCTTCCAGAACATATCGATATTTCATTTTTCCGAATAAGGAAACTTTCATTTCAAACATTAGTAATAAAAAGGTCCAAATAATTGGAAGACTACTAAGCATTAGACCTAAAACAATGATTGATTGAGTTTGAATCGTTAGTATAATGCTCATAAGAATCATTGAAAGGCTATGAATCGTTAACATCAATAATATTTTTGCTTTCATTTGATCTCGGGGTACCAGTGGTAATGAAGCCAATATTGAAGAACCTGATTCTTCTATGCTTAAAAGACCCCCTACCAGAATAATAGGAATGAAGATATTAGCTCCAATGATAATTGACCATAAAATCATAATACTTACCGGTGATGTAACTTCTCTGGATATAGGAATTTGCATTGAAAAGAGCATAACTAATGGAAATACGATAGGCATAAGAATAAAGATTAATGATTGATAATCTTTTGTAGATGCAATAATATCTTTCTTGATATATGCCTTTACAGGAGATATTATATTAAGATCTATTTCAACCATTTTTCGTTCTAACTCTTTTGGTTTCTTAGCCTTTCTATATTCAAATTCAGTAGTTGATACCGCCTTTAAAGATCTAACGGCTATATAATACATAATAAAGGTTATAAACGCAAAAATCGCTATCCCGATTAACGTTGAGAACCAAATAACAATAGGAACTTGTCCAGGAATCATAGTTATTCCCACTAAAAATCCAGGAGCTAAAGGAAAGGGAATAATACTTAGTATTATTGCAATTATTTCCGTCGGTGGTGAGATACTTAATGAAATAATGAGGTCAAAGATTGCATTAAATCCTATATTTAATACTAGCCCCGTGCTAAATGCAATAAAGAAATAACTAAGTAAAGATATAATCCTAAAAATATTTCTTTTTTTAGATTTCGTTCCTCCCTCTGAAAAAAGTCTACTAAATTTTTCTCCTATAATTATTAAGATACTCACGCTAAACATTGTTATAAGGAATGAAGAGATTAAACTCATTAAAAATGTAACTATATTCTGGGTCATGATTAATAATGCTATTGGAAAAGAAAAAATCATTAATATAATCATCACCCCTTGACTTCGAAATAAACTCATATACCCTAACTTTCCTATTTTGTCTTTTGAAAGTGGTAGTGTTTGCAACCACTTGAATGCATTACCCGTCATCAAAGAACTAGTAGTAAATAAGCCAAAAAGCACAATATACAAGATTAATATGATATAAAAAGTGGTTATAAATGAACCGAAAATTATAATTGCTCCTTCATTTGAAAGAGCATAAGCATTGATTTCCCCTAAAAGTTCAAAGTAAAAGATAAAACTTAGAAATGGAAAAAAGATCATTAATATTGCAGAAACCAATTTTAATGCTATTACTTGGTTTCTCACATAATTCTTATTCCTCTCAAATTTTTCCAATAATTTTGCTTGATGTGCTCCTGCTGACATATATTGAGATTCCATAGTGATCTCAAGTAAAGGATATTTGGATAACGAATAAAGTGAAAGTGGTTTATCTTTTTTTCTCAAATTATTCCATCTCTTTTATTTTTGATTTGTAAGATTTCCTTAATTTCTTTACAATCTCAACCACAGAATTATCTTGTTCTGTAAGCCTCAGAAATACCTCTTCTAACCGCGCTCCCATTTTATTCGTTTGTTGTTTTAATTCTTCAAATGTCCCAATTCCCACAATCTTTCCCTTATTGATAATTGCGATACGATCACACAATTCTTCAGCCAATTCCATTATGTGGGTTGAAAATATCACAGAACCTCCTTTCTCTGTATGAATATCTAATATCTCTTTAACTACACGCACACTTTTTGCATCAAGCCCTGAAAGGGGCTCATCAAGAATTAGTAAATCGGGTTCGTGAATAATTGAGGCAATTATTTGCATTTTTTGTTTATTACCATGAGATAGGGTTGCGATTATTTGTTGATAATAATCAATTGCTTCCAAACTTTCTAAATATTCTTTTACTTTTTTAGTGGTTTCTTCTTCATCTAATTTTCTTATAGATGCAATAAAATTGAATAAATCTTTTGGTGTGAGTGATTTAAAAATTAAAGGTTCTTCTGATACGTATCCAACACGACTTTTAATTTTAACTTCATCTCGCTCAGGATTCATACCAAATATCTTAATCTCTCCACCTAAAGGTTCAAGTAATCCCAGAAGAAGTTTTAGAGTTGTAGTTTTTCCAGCACCATTAGGACCTAAAAGTCCAAATACTTCTCCTTTATAAACATTAAAACTGATGTCATTTACAGCTTTCACATCATCAAAGTATTTTTTCAAATTATGTACGTTAATAATTTCACTTTCTATCATACTCATCATAAATTTAAATATTGGAATGTAAATGAAGTTTTATATATATTGTTATATTTTTTCATATATACGTAAATATATAAATATTTCGAATGAACAATAAACTTAATTATAAATCACAGAATACTGTAAAAAGCCCCCTAATTATAAAATATTTAAAATATTTAAAAATATACAATTAAAAAAACACTGATTTTTATTGTATATGATGCAAATTTTTGAGTTTACAGAAATTATTCCATATCTGAAAAAATTCTCCTTTTTATCATTTTTCCTGTTTTAGTGGCTGCAATTCCTCCCTTCCCTGTTTCTTTTAATTCATAAGGTAATTTACGTCCTACCTTCATCATTGCATCAATGATTTCATCAGCTGGAATAATTGAAGTAACCCCAGAAAGCGCCATCTCAGCAGCTGTGAATGCATTAACAACACCTATAACATTTCGTTTTATACAAGGAGATATTACCAATCCTGCTACGGGATCGCATATAAGTCCTAGTAGATTCTTCAAACTAAGCGCAATGGCATTACTAATTTGTTCATGAGACCCTCCAGCTATGTAAGTAATTGCCGCTGCTGCCATAGCAGAAGCTACCCCTACTTCAGCTTGACATCCACCTTCACTCCCAGATAACATTGCTTGATTTCCGATTATGGCACCTATTGCAGCTGCAACCATTAACCCATTTAAAATATCATCATCAGACTTGCTCAAAATATCCTTAGCTTTAAATAATACTGCAGGTAAGACACCTGAAGAACCAGCTGTTGGACAAGCTACAATTAATCCCATACCACTATTATATTCTCCAATAGCCATAGCCCAAGCCATAGCTTCTTTCATATTATTTCCAAAGAATATCCCGTTAGATAATAATTTATTTGCTTGATGACTTGCCTCTTTTATAGGTAACTCCATATCGCTAGCTAATGCTTTTTCAAGCGACTGTTTCATCACATTTAATGACTTTTTCAGTCTTTCAATTATCTTAGATTCAGGAGTATGCGTATACTCACTTTCATCTTTAAGAATAAGTTCATGTAAAGGAATCTTTTGTACTTCAGATTCGCCTAATAGTTGCGAAATTGATTCAAACATTTATAATTCTCACCCATATAATTTCAGGATAAATTTTTAATGCCTCAACAACTTCATTTGATATTTCCGAATCCGCTTCGAGCCATGTTAATGCAATCTTTTTTTTTAAATCACGGGATACTTTCATAGAACCTATATTTAATTTATATTTTGAAAGGGTATTTGTGATATTTACCAACGCCCCTATTTTATCTTGATTCAAGATTACAAGAGTATTCGGTTCTCCTCCAAATCCTGCTTCTAAGCCATTAACCTCAATTATTTCGATATTTCCGCCCCCAATGGATGATCCAATCACTATCATCTTATCAGATTTATCGATCATTTCAATGCTTACTGAATTTGGATGATATTCTGCTCCTAAATCTACAGCTTCAAATGTATATATAAGTCCTTCTTTTTTAGCTATAGCAAATGCATCCTTAATTCGCTCATCTTCGGGAGTAAATCCTAACAATCCGCCCAATAATGCAATATCTGTACCATGTCCTCTATATGTCTCGGCAAACGAACCATGAAGACCAATTTTTACCTCTTTGGGTTTTTTTCCAAACAATAATCTAGCAACATAAGCAATTTGGCAAGCTCCCGCGGTATGACTTGAACTCGGCCCAACCATGATGTGCCCGATGACATCAAAAATTGAAGTATATTTCACAATTAATTACTAAATTCCTTTAATTATAACATTTTTTACTTTTTCTTTCCCGCTGGATAGTATTTTTCTCTTATATAACTAACTTTTAAATAGGTAAATTTTGTTTATAACATTAGCATGGGGAGAGATAAAAATAAAATAAGAACTCAAAAATTAAATTTTTGGGCTCAAGGTGTTATCGAATCACATCAGAAAAATTTAAAAAGTAAAAATAATGATCATCGTGAAGAACCACAAGCAGGAGATAACTGGTTAATCTCAAAAACAATTAATGTATGAAAATAGAAGGTTTATATTTTATTATAGTAATTCTTGGCTTAATTCTTGTGCAAAATTTTGAGCCTTTGTCATCTTAATCCTGAAAAACCCCTTAAAGACCCGTTTATTTGCCACAATTCCACCTTTCTTTTCGATTTCAGTCTGCATCAATTCAAGAGTTTTTCCCGCTAAAAATCTACATGTGCAAAAGATAACAAACTTTTTTCCATTAATATTTTGAGCTTTTGTTAAATAGCCATCAAATATAGCTGGCTGACGTCCTCCATAAACGGGATTACCAAAAAATATCAGGTCATATGGTGCAAGATTTTCAATAATTTTATTATATGTGAAATCCGAAAGGTCTCCATTTAAAATTTTTTCTTGGTTTGATATAATATTTCGAGCTTTCATAGGATACTCTATTCGTTCAATTTGTACGTCGTGTCCTTTAAGGCCTTCAAAAATGGTTTCTACAACTTTTTTCGTACGCCCACTCATCGAAAAATATATAATTAATATTCTCATTTTAATTCCATTAGGTATGCTTTTTTTTACTTGTTTAGAATTTTTCTTGCTTTTTATATTTTCTGAGTAATTTAGAGGCTATGCTTCTTATTATGGATTGCCTAATATTAGTTTATTAGACAAATGACGGTTTATCTGAAAAATAATAAAGACTCTTTAAAAATCTCTTTACTTCTGTTTTAAAATTACATAAATAGAAAGAATTACAAGAAAAGTGCCAACCATATGAAAAACTGTGAAGGCTTCCCCCAATATAATTGTTGCAAAAATAGCAGTGACTATGGGTGTTGGCGAAAAAATAATCGTTGCAACAGATACATCCAAATAAGAAAGAGCAAAATACCACGAAACCAAACCAGCACCATAAACAAAACCCATTAATACATAATAGAATGCATTAATAGGTATTAATAGAAGTTGGAAATTAGAAATGGGAAAAAAGATTAAATAAGCACTGATCAATATAATCGCACTCAAAATATTTCGCAAAAACACCATTTGAATAGGAGTTGCTTCATTTCTATTGAAAATCGGTTTTGTAATGGCATGTCCATACATCCAAAGGCATGTCATTCCTAATAATATTAAAACACCTAGCATTGCATCAAACCCAATTAATAAAAAGTTAAATGAGCCTTGCGTAATGGCAAGAATTAAACCGAAAAATAATATAATAGAAAAAATTATCTGCATTTTTGTTATTTTCTCTTTTAAGATGATATAACCGAAGAGCAATGAAAAGAAGACAGTTGTTTTTTGTGTTAGTGAACCATTAATAGCTCCTGCATATTGGTAACCCACAAAAAAAAGAAGTTGATTAACGCCAAAAATCACACCAATAACAAGAAGAAGCCTCAAATTTTTTTTCCAATTTTGAAGTACTGATAATTGAATCTCCTTGCTCGACGTATGGTTATCTCTTTTCGAATGTTTTCTTTTTATTTCTATTAACATAATCGGAAAGAAAATTATCGCTTCAATTAAGCATGTCATACTAGCGAAAATGAGCGCATCGAGAGATTGAGGTCGTGAGTTTGCAACAATAGGCTGGAAACCTACAAACAGATTGCCTATTATCCCAAAAAATATCCCTTTCTTCAATTTACTATCCACGATATTTTAGAAAGGCAAGCAAGAATTAAAAATCTTATTTTTAAAGGTTTGTGAATTTTAAATAATATTAATTAAGATAAAGCTTAAGATCTTATTATGAACAGTTTTGAGAGAATTTGGAGTGCATTGAATTTAGAGGAACCAGATATGATTCCTACACATACAATTAACATTGATGGTAATGTTTCGGACTTAATATTAGGAAAGCCTGAGAAAACAGCATTTGATGTATTCAATGAAATGCAACAGCAATATCCTGATGAGTGGGTTGACAAAATTAATGATATTCTTCATGATATCGAAATTTCTGTTATGGCAAAGTCTGTGCGGGCAGGATATGAATTAGGCTTTGATGGGGTTGGAATCCAATATATTCCTTTCATTATCGAGAACCAAGAAGAGATGACCGATATATTCGGAAAAAGACACAAAATTCGCAACATTGATGGAAACGCTTATCCGGATTATTATGGTGGTTATATAAAAAACAGGCAAGATTGGGAAACATATCCAAAACCAGATATGAAAGAAGAATATAATCGCGCTAAGAAGCTATATAAAGGAGTCTTACGTAAATGCAAAGATATTAAAGAAGATATCTGTATAATTGCTCAAAATGCCTTAACATCTGTCTTTCCTCCTGTATGGCAAGGAATGGGCATGACTAACTTCGTCCGCGCCTTAAAAAATGATCCTAAACTAATTGAAGAGCGATTTAGATATACAACTGATTTCGTTTTGACTGTATTTGAAGCTTATAAGGATTGTGGAGCCAAGATTTTTCTAGAAGGAGGAGACATTGCACATAGTGGTGGACCAATGATCAATCCAAAATACTTCGATGAGTATGTGAAACCTTGCCTCCAAGAGGTAGCAGATGCTATTCATAGCTGGGGAGGAAAATACATATTACACACAGATGGAGACATTACTAGCCAATTGGATTTTATCGTAGAATGTGGGTTTGATGGGTTGCAATGCTTAGAACCTCCTCTTGTAGATTTAAATTGGGTTAAAAAGAACTATGGCGATAAGTTATGTTTATCAGGAAATATTGATACAAGATATGTCTTAGTAAAAGGTAGCAGAGAAGAAGTATTTGATGCTGTAAAAAAAGCAGTCAAATTTTTAGGACCTAATGGCGGAGCGATGATCTCTCCAGCAAATTTTCATCCTCAGATTTCTGTAGATCGTTTAAAATGGATGATTGAAGCTGCTAATAAATTTGGGAAATATCCCCTAACAGAAATATAACTAAAAACTCCCATTAATTAGTTTAAAATATAATTACAAAAAAAAAAAGAAATTGTTGAAATTTACTTAATCATTAATGCTGGAACAATAGATCTGGATTTATATGAATTCTTATACTGGCGTTTGAAGTACCTAGCTAACCTTATCAGAAGAATTGTTCCAACCATTGCCATTGCAAATAAGATCAATGTACTATATGGCGTGAATGAGCAATGTGCATAATATCCTAAGTAACATGGTTTACTTGCCTCATCAGGTAGCATAGTAAGGATTCCTGCAGAAAAACCGCCTGCTATTAATCCGACTATTAATGTTAAGTAAATTAGAATAAAAGTTGATTTTACAACCTTTAATACTACTTTAACTGCTAAATTTTTTCGTTTCAATTTTTTCACCAATAAATTGTGTTAATAAAATAGGAGCGATCATCCTCATATAATTCGATGTACCCTCTTAAGATAATAAATCGATAGAAAAAGGCTTATCAATTGATGGATTTTTACCTTTTTTTAGAATAAAAGCAATAATTTATGATTACTTTATTAGCTAATTGGTTGAAAAAAATCATATTTTCATCCATAACTTTAACGGTTTTATTCCCTTCAGTTAGAACTTACTCTTATAACCTGTTCCATTCTTTTTCTAGATTAAAATTGTTTAAAGGTGATTATTATAAGTTATAGTAAACGATGCCCTTGTCCTAAAATGAATTGTCCTAATCATGGAGATTGTGAGGCATGCCAACAATATCATGAAAAGTCAAATGGTTTACCTTTTTGTAAAAGAAATCATGGATTCTTTACCAAGATTTTCTACAGGAGAAATTATAAGATGGTTCAGCAATTAATAATGGAGGGGATGCTATGAAGAAAGCTATCATCCTATATGATTCCTTGTACGGAAATACTAAAAAAGTCGCTATGTCATTAACTCGCGGATTAGAATCTGGAGGGGTTTATGTAGACGTCATTTCAATTCAGGAATTAGAGATCAGTGAACTTAATAACTATGAACTTATTGGTATAGGGGGTCCAACTCATTTCCATGGTGCTTCAAAACAAATGAAATCCTTTTTATCCAAAATTAAACATTTAAGATTGAAAAACAAAGTAGGGTTTGCATTTGAAACGAAAGCAGACTTTAAATTTTCAGGTTCTGCTGCTAAACGTATAGTGAGATCGTTAAAACAGATGAAAATACCACTTATTCATTCTATAATTACTGGTATAGTTCTTAACAAAGAAGGCCCATTAGAGGACTCAACTTCTAGTAGTATGGAGCAAATTGGATTAATTATCTCAGAAAAAATGAATAATAAGGTGAACTAACTAAATGAACACTCAAGTTTTGCTAAGTCGAATAAAGTGGATATTATTATCCGGAGGGGCTTTATTTTTCTGTATTCGAGCAATTGGCCTTGCTAGTTCAGGGGGAGATTGTTTTGGAACAATAAATCCTCTCCTTTCATGAATTCTCTTAATCTCAGAGGTCTTGATTTCAGGAACTGCGGCTATCGCTGGAGTAATTGGATTAATTCAATGGCTCATGTTTAAAAAACAGGATATTGAAATATCTGATAAAGGTTTAAGAAAAGTAATAGTATTTACGGGAATTACTGCATACATAATTCATTGTATAAGAGTCGCAATTTGGATTTTATTTTGCGTAATATAGATAATATTCAATCTAAATCTTTTTTTTTATTTGTATAATAACTTTTCCTTCCATGTATCAAAATAATATACATTGGACATGATATCGAAAAGTAATGATTCAACTTTTTCTCTTTTTATATTCTCAACTAAATCTGTAAGTTCTTTCATCGTATTAACCCACACCCAACACACGATAAGATTAGGAAGATTGCTAAATGTCCAACAATAGAAGAGATGCGGATAATATTTTTCATTTAATTCTTTTGCTAATTGAACTTTATCTGTCATGGGTTTAGTAGATACCTGGAAAAAAGCGAAAATGTCATTAGATTCTTGAGGATTAAAGTTAATAGTCAACTCAACAATACCTTCATCTACTAATCGAGTTAATCTACGCCTTATAGTATTTGAAGTACTACTTACATCATCTGCGATTTCTGAAATAGGTTTCCGTGAGTCCTTATGTAATGAACGAATAATTTCTACATCTAATTTATCAAAATTCATTGTTCCTGACTTTGGGATAATATAAGGAACAGATGATTTATATTGAACACCTGATAGGAACCCAATTTTTGGGGATTGTATTTCGGCAGTTTGGGAAACAAATGAAGCATATTCATCCAATTGGTGAATATTTTCTAACATAGCGCCAATATACATATAATTACGACTTGATAACATTATTTGCCACGTATTATCATGTTCCCCTAACTTGGATATTTTATTATTAACATCTTGAGATTTACTTTGACCAAAAATGAATGTATAAATAGCATTAATCGCATATGGTTTAATCCTTGTAACAAATCTTTCAATAATTCTTAAATCAATTAAACTTTGCACTCGTTTAAAAACTGCGTTGACTGATAAATTTAGATATTCTGAAATTTCTCTATACGTTAGTCGAGAATTATTCATCAAAGCGAGTATTATTTTAAGGTCTATTTCGTCCATGGCTATGATAAATTAAAAATAACTATTAAATGGTTTCTTATACTTTTTAATTAAGCTTTTTATTGCTATAATACTTAGGATTTTTCTAAAATATTCCTCGTAGTTTTATCCCCCATTGACTATATTTTAATTGTATTAGACTACTATTTGCTATAAACTTCTCTACTAAGCATAGTTAAAAGTATGATTATTTAACGAAAAAAAAGGAAGTTATGTTCTAAGTAATTTTATTTTTAGTTACCTTTTTCTCCTTAATAATCATTATAATCGCGAAAATCATTATAATCGTTCCTAAAAAATGGTAAATAGTAAAAACTTCATTTAATAATAAGAAAGAGAAGATTGCGGTTACTATTGGCGTTAATGAACCAATGATGGTAATTTTACCAATCTGGAAATAGGTTAATGCTTTATACCAGAAAAATAAAGTAAAGCCATAATCAACTCCATTTAAAATAAAGTAAACATAATTAATAGGAGTTAATAAAATGCTAACATTGTCTAAAGGGAAAAAGAAAAAATAAGTAGAGATCAATAAGATTCCGCTAAAAAAATTACGAATAAACACTACTTGAGAGGAAAAAAGTTCATTTTTTTCCAAGCTAATTTTAGTTAATGTATGAATTAAAGTAAACAGCCCTACTGTGAAAACTATTAGAATTACACCTAGATTTAATTCAATAATATTTAAAGATCCTTGAGTTACCGCCAATATTAAGCCAAAAAAGAGGATTACACAAAATACAATTTGAAGTTTACTTATACGCTCATTTAACATAAAATATCCAAAAATTAATGCAAATATAATCTCAGATTTTGAAGCAAGCGCACTATTAATAGATCCTGCCAATGAATAACCAATATATAAAAATATCGGAATAAATGAAAAACCTATTACGATTATAATTAATAAAATTAGATTATTTTTCTTTTTCCATCCATAAAGCAATAACGATACATTTTCCTGCTTGGGTGAATTTCTCATTTTTGATTTTAACTTTCTCCTCTCAATTATAAAAATAGGAAAAAAGATAAGAGCTTCAATAAGAGCAGTTATTGCACCAAAAATATACGCATCTACGGATGATGGTCTAGCATTTGCAATGACGGGTTGTAATCCCATCAAAAATGCCCCACTAGCACTATATAATAATCCTTTCTTGAAATTGTAATTCTCCACGTTATAAGAAAAAAATTAATTAAGAATTAAAAATTTGGGAAATATACAAAATCCTTATGGAAAAGAACTTGTATATGGATGTAAATAAAAACTGGTTCAAAGATAAGATTAATACCTTTCTTGAAAACGATCAAAGTAATAAAATGATTAGGCTTGATGGATCCTACATATTCGAACCAAACGTGTTAGTTGGTATCGTGTCGGGTGATGATCCTATCTACATAAAATATAAAGAGATTATTGGGGATTTCCATCTTACGCCCTCAGAAGCATATGAATGGTATTGTAAAAAGCAAAACAAAGAGAATTCTACACAAGAATTAAGCGTAATTGCCTATATCCTCCCTATTAATCAAAGGACAAAGGATGAGAACTTTACTTATTCTAAAGAAATGCCCTCAGAGCGATGGGCTCATACTAGATTATTTGGAGAGCAGGCAAACATGAAGCTTCAAACATACTTGGTGGAACAACTTGCTAAATTAGAAATAGATGCCTTTGCACCCGCTTTAGATAATAATTTATTTAAAATTAATAGAACTATTTGGGCTTCTAACTGGTCCCACCGCCATAGTTGTTTTGCTGCGGGATTAGGTACTTTTGGATTGTCAGATGGATTTATAAATCCTCGAGGCAAAGCCATGAGATGTGGATCTATTATAATTAACTTAAAATTACCCTCAGATGCTAAAAATCGAGCTTCTGACCCCTATGAATATTGTAATTATTGTGGAGATTGTATCATTAGATGCCCAGTAAACGCAATATCCTTTGAAAATCGTCATGATAAAATAGTATGTTCTAAACATGTAATGGGTACGATCCCTTATATACAAAAGAACTACGGAATAAATATTTACGCTTGTGGGTTATGTCAAGTGGCGGTATCATGTTCGGATGGAATTCCTAAAAAATAGAAAAGAAAAAATCTAAATATTATTTTTTATAAGTTCCAAATTGAGGAAAACTTCTTAGCTGAGCGGAATTAAAGACAGGTCCGTCTTTACATACAGAGATATTGTTATCTTCACCAATGCAACACGAACCACACAATCCTACTCCACATTTCATTTTGCGCTCTAAACTAGCTTGAACCTCAATCATTTTTGAATCCGCAATTTCAAGAACTCGCTTCATCATAATCTCTGGACCGCATGTGATTATTAAATCAATTTTCTCGCTATTAATAATCTCTTCCATTGTATCTGTCACCAGGCATTTTTTTCCGATAGAGCCATCTTCTGTTGCACACATTGTGCTTGGAATTAAATCTATTAGCCGATCTGCAAAAATCAAAGATGCATCATCCTTTGCCCCGATTGTGACAAATATATTCTTTTTATTGCGCTTTAAGGGGTTTATCAAGGAGGTTAATCCAGCAATCCCCATTCCTCCTCCAACGATTAAAATATTTTTAGCATCCTCGTAATTGAATGAAGTCCCGAAAGGACCTCGGATTCCAATTTTTTCCCCAATCCTCATTTCAAATAACTTGGAAGTCCCTTCCCCAATCTTCTGAACGGTGATTTCAATTTGGTTTCCCTCTACATTAGAAATAGACATAGGTAAAAAATCGTAATCCGGTATCCATAATATAATAAACATTCCAGGACGATACGCTTTTGCAATTCTTTCATTTCTAAGTATAAAACTTTTAATTTCGGAAGAATAACTTATAATATCTTCAATTTTTACGATATCTGTTTTGTTTCTAGTTATATCCAAAATTAATCCTTCTTTATCTTTTTCAAGTGGTTGGGTTTCTAAGATTCCTTTTCTTATAGCTAAATCAAATAGCTGCTTACCTTTTTCAGTTCTTATTATTGCGGTATTCCATCCATTAGAACTGCCAAACTCGCCAACCGATATATCAGCAAATGAGGCGGTATAATCTGAACAAGAAAAACACGCTTTTCTAATAGCCTTATCGTAAAGATAATTTAAGGGAATATTCACAGTATTCGTATTAGTCTTAATTAATAAATTGAAATTATCCTTATCAGTAATTATCGATTTGATTTCATTTTCTATGATTCCTTTTTCTTTATAAATCTGATTGAGTATCTGATTGTAATAAGTGCCTGTACAAAATGTTCCAATCGTTAAGCTCACTAAATCATATGCCTCAAAATCAAAGCCAGGATGATTTTGTAGTTTTCTTAAAGCCTGAATTTGACATGGAGTTCCAACAATTGCAATATCACAATAGTTCTGATTGATTGCTTTTCCAATTAATGATAAAACAGGTCCCTGAGATGGTTTATAACCTACACCTTTCACCAAGTCTTTAGTTGATTCTGCAATAAATGGAGATGGTCTGAAATTTTCATCCTTATCTGTAATAATTGCTGCATCTATTATTTTAGCTTTCATTGCAGAATGTAATAACCCAGTAAGAGGACCAGCTTCATTAGGAAGTTCTTCTCGGGCTTTATCGGTTAACTTAATTGATATTATCTCTAAATAATGACCAAGAATTTTATCTTGCTTTTTCTGGAAAACCCATTGATCTAAGAGACTTATAGGGAAATTTTCAATTTCTGTTTTAGGGCATAAATTATAACAAACACCAAAACCATCCCGACACGTATTGATGTCTTTACATGAACCATCTTCAATAGGAACTTCTTTTTCTCGATCAAATTTAATATTATCACAGAAAGCCCCACAAGCTCCACAATATACACATTTTCCGCTATTAATAACCTCAGAAACAAGTTCGTTCCAACCTTTTTGCGCTTTATTTATAAACATAATTAATTTTTTGCCCCCTTTAATTGTTTTAGAAATTCATTTGCCTCCTGCTTGCCTAATTCAAAAGCTTCTAAATTTTTATCAAGAGTAGCAGCAGGCACAAATTTCTTGATAGTTTCAATAGCAGATTCTTCAGAAAATATACCTGAAAGGATGGTAAAAATCCCAAATAAAATGGAATTTCCAAAAACCATATTCCCAAATTTCTCCACTGCCATTTTTTGAACAGGAATGCCAATAGCTTTATTAATTCGCTTTACTGATCGAAATTTTTGGATTGTAGAGGTGTCCCATACTAAAAATCCAGAATTTTCATTTATCTTAAGATGATCTGATTTAACATCACCTGCAGCCTCCTCTGAAAGTATAATAAGGAAGTCATAGGGTTGCATCGCTTTTGGATAATCTATTAATTTAACTTTTTTATCTAAATCTATAACTATTTCTGCCCAACATTTTCCTCCACGAGCGGATGAACTATAAGCCTCAGTTTGGGTAGCTGCTAGGTCTTCATATAATGAACTCGCAGTAATTATCATTTTTGAAAGCGTTATTACCCCTTGTCCCCCAAATCCTACAATTCTAACTTCATACCTACTCAAATTTAATCTTCCTCCATAGCCCTTTTCTGAATTTTAGCATATTCTTCTGAATATTCGGGTTTACTATTATCGTATCGAAATTCACCGATAATATATCGATTAAATAGTTCATCATCGTCCATAAATCTTGCTTGATTTTTTCTTACGCTATTTCGTTTAATCCAATCGATCATTTTTCCTCCTGTATCCATTTTACTACCTTGAATACCTAAATATTCAGCACCTAAACTATCAAGATTTTTACTCCCAAAATATGTTAAACAAGGAGTAATGACTTCAATTATAGAAGTACCTTTATGGTTTAATGCTTTTCTAAAGTATTTCATAAGAGTTCGCGGATGTGCTACTGTTATTCTCGCAATATACGATGCACCTGCGGCTAAAGCTAATTTCACAGCATCACTTCTATTTTCGAAGGTTTTATAAGTGGAAGTAGTGCTTTTTGAGCCATACAACGTGGTTGGGGCACCTTGACCACCTGTCATACCATAGATACTGTTATTAAATATAAGGATAACACAATCAACATTTCTACGGCAAATATGAATGAAGTGATTTCCTCCAATTCCTAGACTATCCCCATCACCTGTGAATATGATAGGTTTTAATTTAGGGTTTGCTAATTTAATACCTGTAGCTATTGCTGGTGCTCGACCGTGTAATGCAAAAATTTTTTGAGAATTGTGATGTGCAAGTGTAACTAATTGGGTATAACAACCAATTCCTATAATTAATGGAAAGGATAAAGGATCTAATTTATCATCCTCAAATACCCGAGTAAATAGGTGACCAATAATACCATATCCACACCCCGCACAAAAAAGAGAATTATAACTGCCAAAAAGAAATCCTCCAAACGAATGTTGGACATATGGATGATCTGGTTTCTCTGTGGGATATCTTGGACCTAAACCTGACATTATTTTGATACCTCCTTAATAACATTTAAAATCTCTTCTGGATGATGAAACTCACCCACTTTGGGAATTTTAACTATTGGAATTTCAAGTTTCTTAACTCTTTCTACTTGCTCAGCAATAAATCCTGTATAATTTAATTCAGGTACAATGATTGCTTTGGCATTTTTTATAACCTCCCTAACTTTTTTATCAGGAAATGGCCATACTGTTACTAACCTAAATATTCCAACTTTTATTCCCTGCTCCCTTGCAATATCAACAGCTCGATAACTAGCTCTCACGGGCAGCCCGTAAGCTATAATAATTATTTCTGCATCCTCTAATCTATATTCTTCAGTTATCGAAATTTTATCGATATTGGAAATTATTTTTTCAATTAACATTTCCATAAACTCTAATGAATTAGATGTTGGAAGTCCTGCATAATTGTGGGGTAGATGAAGAGATGTAGGTGGGAAATATTCCGTACCGGCTATTGGAGTCTTTGGGATAACATACTGACCAGTCATATCATCTTTATAAGAAAAAAATTTTGTATAATCTTGAGGTAGTTCACGCTTAATCACTTTCTTAATTATTTCTTCTTTCGGAGGAATATAAACTGGTTCATGAAGATGTCCTAAATAAGCATCAGAGACAATAAATACAGGGCATCGATAAGTTTCCGCAAAATTGAAAGCTGTTATGGTTAATTCGAAAAGTTCTTGGCAGTTCATTGGTGCGAGTGCGATGACTTGAAACTCTCCATGACCTGCAAAACGTATTAATCCTAAATCGTTATGGTGAGGTGAAGTAACAGGTCCATGACTACCAGGGCCAACGCGTTGAACATCACACAAAACAAAAGGAATTTCAAGATTTGCCGCCATTGAGATCGTTTCAACCATTAAAGAAAGACCAGGACCCGAAGTTGCTGTCATTGCTTTTACACCGGCTAAGGATGCTCCAATAACAGCATTGATTGATGCTAATTCATCTTCCATTTGAATACAACTTCCACCAACTTCTGGTAACCGTTTAGTGAGATGCTCTATAACCTCAGTTGAAGGTGTTATTGGATAACCTCCAAAAAAGTTCAAACCTGCAGCTAATGCACCTTCTGACATAGCTACGTTCCCCATCATGACATATTTACCTTCTGGTAGATACCTTTTATTATTCTTTATACTCATCTTTTTTCTCACCTTGTTATGTTTTAGCTTTTTTATTTTTTATTTCTTCCTTATTTAAGACGTAAATACACCAATCAGGACATCCAAATTCACATCTTCTACATGCAGTACAATAGTTAGCTTTTCCTTCTTTTACTCGAGGAATATAGGCAATTCGCATATTTAATTCATTACTGAGCTCTAAAATACCTGTGGGGCAAACGGAAATACACATTTGACATCCTCCACAGCGATCTTTATTAAGAAATAATGTGAATTTCTTTTCTTCATTTTCCAATAATTTTGGAATTATCATCAACTCAGTTAATACTTTAATAGGTTATTAAATATTTTAGATGTTATAAATTTCAATTAATTTAATATTAAGTATTACCAGATATAAGCTTAAATAAAATAATATCAAATCTTTTTTTAAAACTACAACTTAATCTAACTATGACGAAATTAATCTTCTTAGGGTGCTTATCAAATTCAAGATATAAGGATACCTGTACCAATGCTATAAAGATTATCAAAACCATAGATTCAGATTACAATGTAATCGAAAATACTCCTTGCTGTGGAGCGTTGGCATATAACACTGCAAATGAAGAAGATTTAGAAACTCATGTAAAATTCGTGAATGATTGGTTTAAATTAAACAATGTTTCTAAAATTGTCACCATTTGCGCCGGGTGTTATAATTACCTTACTAAGTATTACCCTTTAATATTAGAGTCGGAATTTAATATAGACGTAAAACATCTATTACAATTTATTTCAATTCCAGAGAATTTAAAGAAACTTAACCTAAGTTATGGTGATAAAAAAATTAAGGTAAGTTATCACGACGCATGTCATTTAAGAAATGCAGTAAAACCTATTATTGAAGAACCTAGAACTATTTTAAACTCAGTTGAAAATATTGAAGTATTTGAGATGGAAAATAATAAAGAAAGTAGTATTTGTTGTGGAGCAGGGGGTGGAGTATATTCTATTTTTAAAGAAAACTCAGATTATAATTCAAAGTTAATATTCGATCAATCTAAGAGAGCTAAAGCTCTATTAACGGCTTGCCCTTTCTGTTATACTGCTTTGAAAAGAGTAAAAGAGGAAAATGATCTCAAAAATCCTATTATTAAAATCGAAGACTTTATTGTAAAATTAATGGAAGGAGTTGATCCTATTAATGAGTGAAAAGGGAAAAGAATTATATGAAAAAGTTAAGAAAAATATCAATACCTTACAAACCGATGGTACATTAGAAAAAAAATTCGGTGACTTTTGGAAATTTGCCTGTACAATTAAAACTCGGCAACACGATATGAGATATTTATATGAAGATACTAGTAGGGAATTTGTTGAGAGGTATAGGGAACGTTTGATAAAAATGAGGGAAGAATTTGTTGAGAATATGCAGGATTATGTGAAAAGATGCATTGATATTATGACGAAAAATAATATGAAAGTACTCTATGCGAAAACAAATGAAGAAGCACAACAATTTTTTATGGAAGAATTAGGGGGTAGTAAGGTAATATATAAATCTAAATCTGTTGAGGCCAAAGATATTGGAATAATCGATTTTTTAGAAAAAAATGACATTGAAATAAAGGAAACGGATTTGGGCGATGTACTTGTTCAATTATTTGACTATAAATTACCCAGCTTTCAGGTAGGCCCTGGAGCCCATTTTACAGAAAAGGAAATTGCCGATAAATTAAAAGAAGTATACGGTGTAGAACTCGAACCTAAGGCGAAAGATATTGTTGAATATTTCCGAAAGACTTATCGAATTGAACTATTGAATAAAATTAAAATATCTTTAACTTCTGCTAATGCAATCTCCGCTGAAGATGGGACAATTGTGTTAGGTGAAAATGAAGGCAATATTAGCTTACTCACAAGAGCAACTGAAAAACATATTGTAGTGTGTGGGATAACTAAAATTGTTCCTACTCTGTTAGATGCTGTATTGGTGACTAAACTACAATCAAGAATTAACAATGTTTCCTTTAATTATATTAGTTTAATCTCAGGTCCCTCAAATACATCTGATATTCAAGGAACAAGTGTTCAAGGAATGTATGGTGCTAAAGAGGTGGTTGTAATCCTTGTAGATGATTGGAGAACTAAAGCCTTGGAAGAGAATCTTCTGTTCAAGGAGTTTTTAAAATGTATCGGTTGTCGAACTTGTAATTATGTTTGTACTGCTTCTCGCGCATTTGGAAACATTTACGCTTCGAAATATGGTCTTGGCTCCACTGCGATAATACGAGATTATATACATAATGGCATTGAATCTGCTGTAGCTGATGGGTTATATCTTTGTACTAATTGTGAGAATTGTTATCATTGGTGTCCTATTTCACTGAACCTTGGTGAAATTATGAAATCTATGAAAAAAGAAGCGACGGAGAAGGGATTCTGTCCCCCACCTTTAAAAGAATATCAAGATAAAATCCTTAAAGAGAAAAATCCATTCAAATAATTTAAGATTAACCTATTTGCGATGCATATAATGAAACGGGTAAGTGGTATTTCTCCATATAGCTATATCATTAAATCCTAATTTTTCTGCTTGTGTTTTTTGTCCATTCATAATGCTTTTGATTTTTACCCAGAGAACTTCTGCAAGCTCTTCAATAGACTTTTCGCCTTTTATGATTACACTAGCATCGATATCGATATTATTCCCCATCCATTCGCAGGTTTTTGGATTTCCGCATAATTTTATCACAGGTGCTACGGGATTTCCACAAGGACTACCTCTACCCGTTGTCATAAGTATAACCTGTGCTCCTGCTGCTGCTAAACCCGTCATAGATTCAATATCAAGTCCAGGTTCGTTCATTAAATGGAGACCATTAGATTTCGGTGCTTCTGAATATTCTAAAATTCCTTGAATAGGTGACTTCCCCGATTTTGCTATGTTTCCTAAGGACTTTTCTTCTATAGTTGATAATCCCCCTTCAATATTTCCAGGTGTTGGTTGCACACCTAAAAAATCTATTCCTAAGCGTTTAAGATGTTCTATAAAGCCATAAATAGTAGCATAAATTTTATCCGCGACATCTTTGTTTATCGCTCTTTTAACCAAAAGGTGTTCTGTTCCAATCCATTCAGTAAATTCAGGTAAAATAGAAGTTCCTCCTAATTCAACGACTCTATCAGAAATTAATCCCACTGTAGGATTAGCTGAGATCCCCGAAATCGAATCAGAGCCTCCACATTCTAAACCAAGGACTAAATTAGAAAAATCAAAGGATTCCCGTTTTAAAGTGTTTGCTTCTTCTCTCATTTGATTTCCAAGCTTTATTCCATGCTTGATTGCAGCAATTGATCCTCCCTTTAAATCCTGAACATCAAAGAATTCAACAGGTTTTTTTGATCTTTGGATATTTTTCGCAAGAACTCTACTTTTTAAATTTTCACAACCTAATCCAACAACGATAACTCCATAGATGTTTGGATTACTCCCCAGTCCTACTAGAGTTCGAAGTGTATTATTATAGTCTGGTCCAAATTGCCCGCAGCCTAGAGGATGAGTGATTGCTACAGCATCATCAACCTTATTTGCAATTTGTTGAGTTATTTGATTGACACAAACTACTGAAGAAATAACTGCAATTTTATTCCTAATTCCTACTTTTCCTTTTGATCTTTCATATCCAAGAAATTCTTCCTTCATAGGTTTAAAACCTCTTTCAAATAATGACTAATAATATTATGTGTATGAATCCAATCTCCAATCTTAATATCTTCGGTAGCTATCCCTATTATTTCTCCATACTTTTTGATAAGGTCACTTTTATTAATGTTTTCCAAAGCAAATTTATGCCCTAACGGAATATTATGATTTAATTTAATTTTTCGATTCTCAAGTTCCAATTCTTCATTTTCTTCTAGATCTTCTAGAGTGGTTGCGCAATTGTCCTCTTGATGCATTATTATAAACTTCTTATTCTTCAATTATATCACTTTAAACGAATAATAATAATGAATCTAATTATGAAAATGTAATAAATCATTCTAACCTCATTAAATATAGAATAAAGTCATAAGAAATCGATGAGATTCTGCGTACATAACGCAAAACTGCATGATATTAATTGATATGAAAACACAAATCTTAATCAAAAATGATATAAATTAAAGTATAATCTACATTATAAAATCAAAAATTAAATAGATGATCTATAAAATGGCAAATGGATATATGGGTAAAATTTTATGGGTAAACCTTACAGATGAAAGTTTTAAAGAAGAAGAATTATCAGAGAAGATTTATAGACAATATCTTGGAGGCTATGGTTTAGCTACTAAATTGATTTATCAAAATATGCCCGCAAAAATAGACGCGCTTTCTTCAGAATCAGTTTTTGGATTTTTTCCTGGATTATTAACTGGTACTGTAGCACCTTTATCAGGTCGTTTTATGGTTGCTGGGAAATCTCCATTAACCGGAACGTGGGGTGATTCAAACTGTGGGGGGTATTTTGGACCAGAAATAAAAAAGTGTGGGTATGATGCGATCTTAATAAAAGGAGCTGCAAAAACTCCCAAATACATCACTATTATAGATGATAAAAAGCAAATTTTAGATGCTAGTGATATATGGGGATTAGATGCAGTTCAGACGGAAGAGGCATTAAAAAGTAAGCATGGGAAGATTCAAGTTGCTAGTATTGGTCAATCTGGAGAGAATATATCACTAATCTCGGGAATAGTAAACGATAAAGCAAGAATAGCAGGAAGATCTGGTTTCGGAGCAGTAATGGGTTCCAAAAAATTAAAAGCTATCGTTCTTAAAGGGAATAAGACAGTTTCAAGTGCTGATAAAGAGTTATTACTTGAAAAGACTAAAACTTATAATGAACAAATTAAAGCAGCAACTGCAGGTGCTGTTGAAGCTTGGAGAACTTTAGGTACTACCTTTGGAAATGTTGTATCTTTTCAAATTGGAGATACTCCCTGTAAAAACTGGGGTGGTACTAAAGAAGATTTTCCCGAAGAAAAAGTTAACAAGATATCCGGAACAGAACTACTAAAATACAAAGAGAAATCCTATGGTTGTTTTTCTTGTCCAGTTCAATGTGGAGCGATTATGAAAATTCCTGAAGCAAATATAGATGAAACTCACAGACCAGAATATGAAACCTGTGCAAGCTTTGGGCATTTGCTATTAAATGATGATTTAAAGACCATCTTTATCGCAAATGACTTATGCAATAGAGCTGGATTGGATACTATATCAGCGGGTGCAACAATTGCCTTTGCTATTGAATGTTTTGAGAATGGAATAATTGGAGTAGATGATACAGAAGGCATAATGCTTAAATGGGGAAATTCAGATGCAATTATCCAAATATTGAAAAAGATGATTGATCGAGAAGGTTTTGGTCATGTGTTAGCAGATGGAAGTAAAATTGCAGCAGAAAAAATTGGGAAAGGTAGTGAAAAATACGCGATCCAAGCTATGGGACAAGAATTGGGAATGCATTCTGCTAAATATTATAAAAGCATGGGTGCTGCTTTTGCGTTTGATCCTACTCCCGGACGACATACTACTGCATGCTTGGACATGATCGCTGGAGGCCCCATTATTAAACCAGATGGATTATTTGAAGGCTTTACACTCCCAAAAAAATTCAAACGACCGGGAGAAGATCGAAGTGAGGCTGAAAAATTAATAGCAGGACTTTGGCAAAGCTTTAATAGTTTGGGTTTATGCGAATTCCTTGCATTTTTCCAACAATATCCTTTAATTGCTTTCATCAAAGCAATTGTAGGATGGGATTTAACTATGGATGAGATTATTAAGATTGGATTAAGAATACAAAACTTACGACAAGCATTTACTTTAAGAGAAGGAGTTAAAATAATAGAAAGTAAAATATCCGAACGAGCCGTAGAAATTGATTATTTAGCGGATTATAAAGGATATTGTGAAAAAATGGGATGGAATCCCGATACTGGATATCCATTACAAGAAACCTTAAAAAATCTTGATCTGGAATTTATTCTAAAAGATTTATATTAATCTTTTTTTCTCTTTTTTATGAAGCTAAACGGGATATAATAAAAAAAGAAAAAAAAAATTGAATTATAATACCGCTATAGCACTTACTTCTCTTAACATAGTTTCAAGAGGTAAATTTGAAACTTCAAGTGTTGCACGAGCTGGAAATTTCTCAGTTACCCCATTACCCTCGAAAAATTCTTTATAACTTCGATTCATTTCACTAAAATCTTTTATATTTTTCAAATAAACTGTGGTATTGACAATATTAGACATCTTTCCTCCAGCCGCTTCCACAATTTTTTTAATTTTTTCTAGAGTAGTAGTGGTCTGTTCTTTAATATCTATAGCCCCTTGAGCAGGCCCTTGACCAGATATAAATAATAGATTTCCTACTTTAATTCCGGGGGTATAGGGTCCCGCAACAGGAGTTCCGGGATTAATAATTTCTGAATCTGTCATAATTGATTTTAATTCCTTCCACTTTTATACTATATTGAAGAAAATAAAGTAAAAAAGATATTAAATAAATCGAAAAAAATATTTGTTAGAATTCTTTTATAATTTTAATTTATTGAAATCAATTTTGTGATGACATGTCAAAGAAATTTACAACTAGTCCCATACGCGGAATGGAAGATTATTATCCAGATGATTTGAGAGAAGAAAATTGGATAATAGAAATGATAAAGGACATTGCTGAACTATATAGTTATGAAGAATTTGAGAGTCCTCAATTAGAACCTATTGAAATTTTTGAAGCTAAATCTTCCGAGGAATTAGTCAATGAACAATCATTTATAGTGGAAAAAAAAGAAGGAGAAAGATTAATACTAATACCAGAATTAACTCCTTCTTTAGCTCGTATGATCGCCGCGAAAAGTCAAGAGCTTAAAAAACCAATAAGATGGTTTTCAGTCCCAACATGCTTTCGTTATGAACGACCTCAAAGAGGTAGAAAAAGAAGCTTTAAACAGATAAATTTTGATATACTTGGTGAGGAGAGTCTCTATGGGGATTTAGAAATATTCAATATCATAATTGATATCTTCTCTCAATTTGGAGCAACTTCTGATCAATATCAAATCTTTTTTAATAATCGACGGTTCATAGATTCTTTATGTGAAATGATTTTGAAAATACCTAAAGATAAAATTCCATTAGTTTATAAAATCCTAGATAAAGCAGATAAAATGGAAGAGTCTGAATACGAAAAATACGTATTAGATCATTTTAAAGATGAGATTATTATTCAAGGTATTTATAAATTAAAGGAAGCAGAAGACATAGATGACCTTTTAAATAATTTTGAAGATATCCCAAAAGAATTTTATAAATCGAAAGGTTATACTGAATTGATTTCATTTATAAAACTCCTAAAAGATGCAGATCTTTCAGAATATTGTACCTTTTCACCGAGTATCGTAAGAGGTCTAGATTACTATACAGGAATTGTTTATGAGGTTTTTGATACGGGAGAAGCAAATAGAAGAAGTATCTTTGGAGGCGGGAGATATGATGATCTAATTTCCCTTTATTCAGAAGAAAAGATAACTGGAACCGGATTTGGATTAGGGGTGCTAATGTTGTCCCTTTTCCTAAAAACATATAATCTAATTCCAGAAGATATCCGAAAAAAGGATTATTCAGACACAGTATATATCGCTTGCATTAATAAAGATGTCTCATCTTATGCTTTAAAGCTTGCTAAAATAGTAAGAAACGAAGATTTTCCATGCATTATTGATTATCGATTTAATAACCTTAAAAACCAATTAGCAAAAGCGAATGAATTAGGTGTGTTAATTAGTTTAATTATCGGTCCTAAAGAAATGGAAGATAATGAAATAACCATAAAAGATATGAACTCAGAAAAACAGAAAACAATAAAGTTGGATAACTTGATTGACGAGATTTATAATATTATTGATGAAAATAATGAAAGTTAAATTATCGTATTCTCTGTTTTCTTGAAAGGGTTACATATACCATATACAAAAAAGTAAGTACCTCATTAGAATCAAATTTCTTTCTTCTCCCTTACTTTTTTATTATAACCATTAGATTTATATCGATTTAGATGTTTCGATGAACCATAAGTATCCATTTAGCTATATAACTCATTTAATGCGTAGCAAGGAATAATTATATTGAATGACACTCAAAAGGCTATACGAAGCAAAACTAAGGTTAAGAGCAATCTTTTACCTGTAGAAGAGCGTATAAATAACTTTCAAGAAGTTAATTTAGGTTACCTCAATCTTGATGAAGTAATAGAAGAATGTAAACGTTGTTATCAATGTTTTAGTAAAAGTGATCCGAATGAAAGACCTCCACCATGCATGAAATATTGTCCTACTCATTGTAATTCTCGCGATATTATAAAGAATGTTTTAGAAGGTAAAATTAATGAGGCTCTTAACATCATTTATAAGCATTACCCGTTTCCTAGATGTGTAGAAAGGGTGTGCCCTGGTTATTGCCAACTCCATTGTACTGCCGGAAAGAAAGGTGATCCTATTCAAATACCCATTATAAAACGATATTTAGTTGATCATTATGGTCCAAATGATGAATTTTTTAAAAGTGAACCATTGAAACTTAAAAAAGTGGCAGTAATAGGTTCTGGACCACTAGGTTTAACAACAGCTTATTTTTTAAAAAAAGCAGGGATTGAAGTTACAATTTTTGAAAAAATGGCTATTGTAGGTGGCATGCTTTACCTTGAAATTCCAGAATTTAGATTACCTCGCACAGTATTAAATGAAGAAATAGAAAATTTAAAGAAATTAGGTATTGAAATAATTACTAATAAAGGAATAGACGAAAAACATTCTCTCGAAGAACTATTTCTATCAGGTTATAATATGGTGGTGATTGGAATTGGGACACATAAACCAAATTGGATGCAACTTCCAGGTGAAGATTCACAAATTATTCTCCAAGCAATTGAATTTCTAAAAGATTTTCATTTAACCAAAAACTTTCCCGATTTTGATGATAAGAAAGTGCTTGTGGTTGGAGGAGGAAGTACTGCTACCGATGCTGCAAGAGTTGCAAAAAGGTTAGGTGCGGATGTTTCCATTTTATACCGCAGAGAAAAAGAACAGATGCCTGCAGGAAAAACTGAAATTGCTGATTCGGAAGATGAGGGAATTATTATAAAATATTTAACTACTCCAATCGAGTTTGTTTGTATTGAAGAAGAATTTCAAGGTGCTGTTTGTAAGAGAATGGAGTTAGGAGAACCTGATTCCAGCGGTAAACCCATAGTAATACCACTTGAAGATTCCGAATTTAGAGAAGAAGCAGATTTTATTATTGAAGCTATTGGTCAACGACCTGACTTGACCGGATTTGATACGAACAAGATTAAAGTTAGTGATAAAAGTACTATTATTGTTAATGAAGAATTTTATACTTCGGTTCCTAATGTCCTCGCGGGAGGAGATTGTGTTTCTGGTTCTAAAAGTGTAGTGGAAGCTGTAGCTCACGGAAAAATTATTGCAGATCAGATTATAAGCTACTTCTCGGATCATAAATAATTACAGATTCATAAATCCCAAAAATATTTTTAAAGAATTATATAGGTTTTTAAAATATTTCTTATTAATTTAACAGAGAGGAATTAGAAAATTTTTTGTAAATTTTGAAAAATAATGGCATCAATTACTGCATTCAAAAAAGATTTGTCACCAAAACAACGTGAAGAACTACTTAGAGCATTGAAAGCCCGTTTTGAGAAAAATATGAACCGCCATAAAGGTCTTGAATGGGTTAAAGTACAAACAAAGCTGGAAGGTAATACTGAAAAACTGTGGTCACTCAATGAAATGGAAAGAACTGGTGGTGAACCAGATGTTGTTGGTCAAGATAAAAAGACGGGTGAATATATTTTTTATGATTGTTCAGCGGAAAGTCCTAAAGGGCGCAGAAATGTTTGTTACGACCGTGAAGGGCAGGAGGCGAGGGAAAAGAAAGGGGTCCATCCAGAAGGTAACGCTATTGATATGGCAGCTGCCATGGGCATTGAGCTTTTAACAGAAGAACAATATCGAGAGTTGCAGAAACTTGGAAATTTCGATATGAAGACATCGAGCTGGGTGAAAACACCTTCTGATATTAGAAAACTCGGCGGCGCCATCTTTGCTGATCGACGCTACGATCATGTCTTCGTGTATCATAATAGTGCGCCCTCTTTCTATAGCGTTAGGGGATTCCGTGGCTCGCTAAGAGTCTAAATTTGGACTTTGAAATTTAGTATTTCTTTGATTTTTGCTTCTTTTTTTCTAAAAAAGATGATGGGCACTTTTTTCTTTTTCACAAAGTTTTTTAAAGTTTCTATTTGTAATGATAATATGGTAAACTGTCCAGTTTGCAAAAATCCCTAGCCATTTTTAGATGGGCAACGAGTTTAAGACAATTTGTGCGGGGCGATTGGACTTCTGGTTATTGTAAAAGTGAAATTGATAGAAAAGGAAAATTAATGAAGAAAAATGAAAAAGGTTTGATCATAAGGTTTCAAATCGAGATTTTAATTTTCCTCAATTTTTAATTTAACTCCGTTATTGAATTGGATATAGAGAGTAAAGAATTTAAAGAAAAGAAAACATCAAATTCAAATTCTTAAAAAATTATTCATATAACAACCAGATAAAAAGTAAAATTGGAAATGAGTCTATTACCAAAAATTTCTAAAATTTGGATCATTCATTGCCAACAATTACTAAATTTATTGCCAATATTAATTAAAAAACACATTTTTTGTTCTAAATTATGAATTTTATTGAAGACTTAATACGATCAATACAACAGAAAAAATGTGTAGTTTGTATGGGGCTTGATCCGCGAATGGACAGCGATGCGGAAATACCCAAATATCTAGTCAAAGATTTTGAAGAACCAAATAACATAATACTAGAATTTAATAAAACATTAATTGATGCAACTTATGATCTAATCCCTGTAATTAAACCCCAAATCGCTTTTTATGAAAAATATGAGGCTTTACCTGCTTTAAAAGAAACAATTAAATATGCTCATAAAAAGAATCTTTTGGTAATCCTAGATTCTAAACGAAACGATATTGGCTCAACTTCTGAAGCTTATGCATTTTCAATGTTTAAAGGCTACGGAGCAGATGCTTCTACTCTTAATGCCTACCTTGGAATCGATGGGATCAAACCATTTTTAAAATACAAAGAAAAAGGTGTCTTTATTCTTGTAAAAACCTCCAATCCGAGTAGTAAAGAATTTCAAAACTTATTTAGTGTAAAGATTGAAAATATACCCGATAATACGACCGAAATAAAGGTTGATTCGATTACTTTAGATCGAAATTATATTCATATGGCAAAATTAGTCCAAGAATGGGGCACTTCTTTGAAAAAGTTTATGAATTTTCATAATTTAGGGGTCGTTGTTGGAGCTACCTTCCCTGAAGAATTAAAAGCAATAAGAAAAATAATACATAACTCCATTATTCTAATGCCAGGTTTTGGAATGCAGGGGGCTAAATCAGAAGATGTGAAATATGGTTTTTATAGTGATGGATTGGGTGGAATTGTCAATTCATCTCGTGGAATAATTTATGCTTATAGTAAAAATAAAAATTATCCTCCTGAAAAGTTTGGTGAAGCTGCAAGAGAAGAAGTTATCCAGATGAAAGAAAATATTAATAAAGCTATTGGTTTCTGATTGAATAATGCTAAAGTCTTGTTAATTGAGAAATTAAAGGGCCTAATCCAGACATTACAAAAACCATTGGAATAATAATGATAATCACGACTACAAGAGACCGCTTAAGACCGATCCTGTGAATTATATTCACTACATTTATATCAACTAAAGCACAAATAATTACAACTGGAATAATTGCTCCAGGATTTCCATTAAATGCTCCAATCATCCCTAATAAAAAAAGTGGTGAGCCAATCGCAAAAATGACTCCGAATTGAATAAAAAAACTAGCAGCAACCCATTTCATCTTTTTCCAGCGTTCAGCTTTAGTAATAACAAGACCAAGTTTCAACAATATTAAATCAGCAACCGTTAAGCCAAGTATTAAAAATATTGAACTCATGTCACCAGACATTGGACCAAATTGCAGCAGTTGAAAAAACATAATCTAAAGTAATAACCGTGGAATTTTTATATAAATTTTGGGAGTTTTGCCTTTTTTAATAAAGATGCTTATTAAACTATCATGAAACTTTTTTGATAAAAAATTAATTATCTTAATCAGAGATTTTAAATTAAAATAAAATATTAAAATTCATAACATAAATCATTAAAATTTCTTGGAGGAATTAACAAAAAAGAACAAAAGGAATGATATGCAATGGTAGAAACTGAAAATACAGATGAGGAACCAAGAATCTTCGTGGCTATATGCCAATGAGGAATTAATGTTGCTGAAATAATTGAAACTCATTCACTGGCTGAATTTACCAAAACGTTACCAAATGTCGTAGATGCTCTTGATTATATAAGCCTTTGTACAGAACCTGGTGCTGAATTTATCAAAGAAAAAATGATTGAAAGCAACGCAAATAGGTTAGTAGTTGCCTCATGTACTCCAAAAACTCATGAACCTGTTTTTAAAAGCGTTCTTGAATCTATGGGATTAGATTCATCCTATCTTGAATTTGTAAACATTCGTGAGCATGCAAGTTTTGTCCATCGCCAAGATAAACCAGGAGCTCAAATGACAGCAGAGGATGCTATTCGTTCTGGCGTGGCAAGAGCTGCAGTTTTAGAAAAGATTTTAGTAAAAGAAGTCGATATCACAAAAAAGGCGTTAATAATCGGTGGAGGTGTAGCAGGCTTAGTTGCGGGAATTGATTTAGCTGAGGAAGGATTTGAAGTACATTTAGTTGAAAAATCTCCAACTATTGGTGGTAAAATGGCTATGCTAGATAGAACTTTTCCTACTGATGATTGTAGTATATGAATATTGGGACCCGTGATGTTACAAGCAGCAAGAACTCCCGGATTCAATATTTATACTTATAGCGAACTAGAGGATGTAAGTGGTTTTGTAGGTAATTTTAAAGCAAAGATCCGTAAAAGGGCGAGATATGTAACTAATGATTGTAATGGTTGTGGTTCATGCTTTGAAGTATGTCCTGCCTATGGATATGATGAATTTAATGAAGGAATGAACCCACGAAAAGCGATTTATGTATCATTTGCTCAAGCAGTTCCGTCAATGGCACAAATCGATATGAATAGATGTATTAAATGTGGTATGTGCAAAGAAGTATGTGAAGTTAAGGCTGTTGATTTTGATCAAAAGGATGAAATCATAGAACTTGAAGTTGGATCTATTATTGTTGCTACTGGTTGGGATGAATATGAACCTGATAAAGGCTATTTAGGGTATAAGGTATACCCAAATGTTATAACTCAAATGAAGCTTGAACGAATGCTTGCTCCTAATGGTCCTACTGTTGGGCATTTAGTCCGTCCTTCAGATGGAAAAAAGCCAGAAAGAATTTTATTCATCCAATGTGTAGGTTCAAGGGACTTAAACAAACAAACGTATTGCAGTGCGGGAGTATGTTGCATGATTTCAATAAAAAATACAAAACTCATTAAACAGCATTATCCCGATATTGATATCACTGTTGCTTATATGGATATAAGAGCTGCTGGAAAAGATTATGAAGAGTATTTTACTGCATCACGAGCGGAAGGAATTAGATATGTAAGAACCAATGTTTCAAAAATCTATCAGGATCCTGAAACAAAAAACCTTAAAGTAATTCTTCAAAATACTTTAAGTAATACAGGACTAATAGAATTTGAATACGATCTAGTAGTTTTATCGTGTGCTATGGTACCTGCTATTGGTGTTGATAAAATTGGTAAAATACTAAAACTTGAGACTTCTCAGGATGGCTTCTTTAAAGAATTTCATTCGCGGTTAAACCCAATTGACACAAAAATCCCTGGAATTGTTTTAGCTGGTGTCGCTCAAGGTCCAAAATCAATAGCAGAGTCAATTTCACAAGGAAGAGCTGCTGCATCTTCTTTAGCTCGATTAATGAGTAAAGAAAAATACAGAATTTTATTAATCAGAGCTACTGTAGATAAGGATAAATGCGCTAAATGTGGACTTTGTGAACTAAATTGTCCATATAATGCGATAAAATTAGAACCGGATGGAGCCGAGGTCAATGAAATTTTATGTAGAGGATGTGGTACGTGTCTAGCTAATTGTCCTTCTGAAGCAATCACTCTCAGGTATTATCGTGAACCTCAATATGAAAAACAAATCGATGCTATACTAGAGGAAATATAGGGAGGTGGATTAAATGGCAACTCAGGATAGAATCAAGATTTTAGCGTTCATGTGTTGGAAATGAGGATATGGAGCAGGAGATATGGCTGGAACAATACGCGCTCAATATCCTGCTACTATTCGCCCTATTAGAATAAATTGTACCGGAAGAGTAACTCCTAGTCTTATGATGCGAGCAATTGGTAAAGGCGCAGATGGAATCATAGTTGCGGGATGATATGAAGGAGAATGCGATTATGAAACAGGAAATTTAGTTGCGGCCAAAAATGTTAAATATACAAAAGAGATATTAAAAATTGCCGGTGTTTCACCAGAAAGAGTACAAATGTTCCATTGTAGTGCCGCAGAAGGCCAGAAATTTCAAGAAGAGATGACTAGAGTTTCAAAAATTATTGAGGAATTAGGCAATAACCCTATTAAAGAATCGATCAAACTTGAAAAAGAAAAGGAAACTAATACCGTAGAAAAATCAACAAATTAAACCGAAAGAATGAATTTTACGAAAAAAAATTAGTCGTAAAATGACGAACCATTATGCCATGGTTTCGGTATTTTAGAATTTTTAAGAATTAGAAATATTACTACTTCTAATTTTGAAGTTTAACTCTATTAAACTTCTAATAATTTAAATTATAAATGTATAAATAATACGAAAGCTAGTTTTATCCTAATCCAAATTTAATTTAAAAATGGATTTAAGTCATTAATAATATAAATGAGTTTAGATGATGAAAAATGGGAGAAACAACACCAAGTAAACTTAAGTTTTCTGTTACAGCCCCCTCTGGAGCAACAAAGGTAGTTGCACTTATGGCTGCTCTTGTATTAATTCGCGAAGGAATATGGCTTTTTTGGAATACTGCAGATATAAATATCTTTTTTGGAATTATGGAAATAATCCTAGCAGGAATTTTAATTATTGTTCTAAATATAGTTGATTTTGGAGTGCCTTTCTTTAAGAAACTCTTTTTATGGTGGATAATACTAATTTTAGGAATTTTAGTATTGATGTTCGAAATATTCGCTTCTGGATACGACATTTTAACAGCAGCGTCTACAGGATTCTTACTAGGCGGTCTATTAGTAGTAATTGCAGCTATTCTTGAACTTGTTGCGAGTAAACAGAAAATGAAAGCTTCTCAGATTGTTGCTCTGTTTGGAGCGGCATATACGATCTTTGAGGTTATTTTATTGTTTTTAAATCCATCAACACAAACTATCTATCATGGAATTCTCGGAATAATATTTGTTGCATTATTACTGATTTCAATGCAAAAAAAGATAGATTTAAAAATCAGATATGAGTGGTGGGTTGTTTTAATTATCGGTTTTGTACTTTATTCCTGGGTAACTTCAATACCATCAGTAACCTTCGGAACTGGTGGGACTATAGTATTGATCTCCTTTATATTGATGTTATTAGCCCTTTAAAATTTTACTTTTTTTTCTTTTTCTTTTAGTTTAACATATTTTTTGTTTTAAAAAGAAAAATTATTAACTTACTTTTCAATTGTAAAATTAAATAGTTATGATACGTACGGTGAATTTAAATGGGAAAAGATCCTAAAACAACCGCTGAAAATCAATTAAAAAAAGCAGAGCAACTATATAAAGCACGGCAATTTAAAAAAGCGGGCAAGAATTTTCATTCAGCGGGTATTTCTTTTCTTAAACTAGAAGAATATGAAATAGCTAAAAATTGTTTTCTTGAGGCGATAAAACCATTTTTAGAATTAGACAAATACGATACGATTTTAGAACTAATACGAAAGGCAAGCGAAGCTTGTTTGCAAAATAATCAATATTCAGAAGCGTTCCGACTTTATAAAGATACAATGAACCACATCCCTAAATTAAAGAGTGAAACAGATAAAAATGATAATTATGTTCTCTTTTCTGTTTTATCCTATCTATGTTTACATGCCAATGGTGCTCCTGAGGAAGGATTAGATTATATTAAAAGAAATAGAAATAAGATAGACAATGACTTCTTCAAAGAAAATAATTTGATTCAATTAATTTCAGAGTTAACACTTTCCATCAGAGATAAAACGGAGAAATATCTTGAAAACATTCAAAATAATCTTAATCAATTTAAATTAAGAGATCCGGAAGTAAAATTGTTAAAAGACGTTATACTGTTGACGAAATTTCAGCTTTTAATTGAAAGTTCTTTAATCTTAGATAAGGACACTTATACTACCAATGACATTATTAATTTAAATGTGGAGTTAGACACCAATCCTCTCATTCAAGTGCTTAATAACTCATTTTTTAAATTTAAAATCAATAGTTTTCAAATTATTAAACTAATTGTAAGTCTTTCGGATAATTTAACCACCAATAAAAAGCCAGACTTACCGTTTTCATTAGATATTGGTAGTAAAATTACTTTACCTTTTACATTAAAACCTCACTTTCAATTGGATAACCCAAAGATAGGCCCTATAAACTTAACGTTTGAATTGAATAATCTACTAATTTTTAATTATGATACCTCCGTTATAATCCCAAATTTAATTTCACCCCCTGCCTCCTTAGAGGCTTCAATAAAGAATTTACGCCCACCACTTTTAGATCAATCATTTCCATTAGAAATTTTAATTGAAAATCGAAGCCAAGGAGAAGCGCTAGATGTAAATATTGATGTTGAATTTCCTGAAGAGCTTAAACTTATGAGAGGCACCACAAATAAGCAAATATATTCATTAAGAAGTAATGAAAATTTAAAATGGGAGGTCAACCTAAAACCCCTTGATGTAGGAGATTTCATCATTAAAATAAGTATAAAATTTAAAGATCCTGATGATAATCAAATCAACGATGTAAAAGAATTCCCCTTTTCAATAAAAATGTAATCATACGTCATTATAATATTAACAAAGGCTCTTTATGATTATAGGTTACGACCTCACACTTATCTTTTCCAATGATTATGTCATCTTCTAATCGAATACCCCATTTATTTTGCCAATATAACCCTGGTTCATTAGTATATACCATATTTCTTTGAAGAAAAGTATTGTCTGGGGCATTAACAGCAACTCTTGGACCAATATCGTGAGCTTCAAAACCTAATGCATGGCCTAATCCATGATTGAAAAGTTTATCTTGATCCGGAAACCCATTATTTTGTAAATATTCACGGCATTTTATGGCTGGTAAATTACAGGGGGTACCTTCAACATAATATTTATTAGCAACTTCTTTAGCTTCATAAAGGGCATGATATGCTTTTAAAAAATCACTACTTGGTTTGTTTCCTACCCAATATGTCCATGTAATATCTGAGCACATTTCTTCTATTTGTAATCCTGTATCTATTAATAAAACCCCATCATCAATCTTTCTAAGTGAGGTATTATGGTGAGGATCAGCAGAATTTGGACCTGAGCCTACTATCGCTTCAAATGCAGGTCTTCCTAACTTCATATACTCATATTCAATTTTCGCTTTCACAGTTTTTTCTGTCATTCCTTTTCTTACCCAATTAGGAACATCATCAAGAATTTCTAATGTGGTTTTGCACACATTTCTTAGATCTTCTAACTGACTAGAAGATTTTACACTTCTTAATTTATAAATAATAGGAGCAGCAGAGATAAATTCTGTGTTGGGTGATAAGGATCGTAAAGCATTATAATCTCCCACATATATATAGTCTGCGAATGCAGTTTCTTGAGCACTTAAATTATTCTCCCCAAAGTTTAGTGCGATTCTTGGCTTATTTAAAACATTAATTAATAAACTTCCTATTTCTTCAATGGATCTAAAGGCCTTAACCTCGGCATCCACGCCTGCTTTCTTTAATGACCGTTGAATCATAGGTGCTTCCATTGATACTGCTATAACTTTATGCTTTCCATCCTTAGCCACATATACAAAATGGCGAGCATGAGATTCAACACCTAACATGTATTTAGAATTTATATCACTGTCTTCTTTACATGAAATCAACCAACCATCAGCATCTAGTTCTTGTAGTATTTCTTGAACTCTTTCAAATTTATTCATAATTCAAACCACACAATCTTATGTTATTATCTTTATTAATATAAATAAAAAAAGATAACTCAAAAATACATAACAAAAATTAAAATTTTAATATTTAAGTAAAGATACATATATTAAAGACAAAAAAATAAAAAATTAAAATGCAAACTTTTAAAATAATCCCTCAGTTTCGGGATAATTGCGTAATCCAAGGAAAGAAGGATTGGTTTCAGGATCTTAGTTTAGGAGATACGATATTTTTAATCGCAAATGAGCCTACTAAAAAATTCTCTATAATTACTAAAATAGATGGCATAGAGCCTGGAGAAGAACCAATTATATATGTAGATCAACGCAATTTGGAAAAATTTGCAGAAGGAGATAAGGTATATCTTTTAAAATATAACCCTGCAGAAGCAATTGAAGTTCGAATTCATATCTCCGATGAATATAGTCTTATTTCAAAAGGAGATTGGACCAAAAATATTAAACCTTCATTAACTAATAGATTGATTGATATAGGTCAAGAGATTTCCTTTTTAATTCCATGGGATGCGGGAGATCCAATTATCGGAGCAGGGCTAATAACCTCTACTTTGCCGAATCCTCCATTATTCATCGGTGATCGAACAAAAATTATTTTAGATAAATTTTCTAATGAGATTCTTTCTAAACTTAAACGTCTTACGATACAAAGTAAAGAAGATCGAGTAGAGATACTGGAAAAACAAATAGAGCAAAATATCATAGAGTTTATTAAGAAAATAAAACATCAAAATTACCCCTTCAAAGGTCAAAAATATCAATTTAAAGCAACAAATCCAAAACAATTATTTGAGTCTATTCTCACATTATTTAAAGGTTTGGATATAATAGAAGAACCAGTTGAAAAAAATTTTGATGAGAAAGATCAAGATTATTTTGCATCAGTGGTCTTCTTAAATAGAGAAATTGTCCCATATTTACAACTGATTGATCTTCAAATTATTGGTCTTAAAAATACTGGCATGCTAATAATATGGGTTACTGGAGAAAAGGAAGAGATTGTTGAAGAGACATTAAACAATTATAATACAAAAATATCAGCATTAAAACAAGGTTTAGAACAACATATAAACCTAGTAAGCATACAATGCCCAGAATGTGGCGGAGCTTTACCAATAAAAGATATTCAGATAAATGGTATTGTTGAATGTGCATACTGTGCTAGAATTTCTAAAATACCTAAAGCATTACGATATTAATTAAAGTGGAATTAATCATGGATGAAAACCGATATACTAGACTCAAAGCGCTAAAAGATTTTGGATATGAAATTAACTGGGATGATTTAAAAAGAAAAAGCGTTGCTATTATTGGTATAGGAGGTTTAGGAACTGTAAGTTCAGAAATGGTGACACGGTGTGGAGTGGGAAAATTAGCTTTATTTGACTTTGATACAGTTGAACCAGTTAATCTTAATAGAAGTATGTTTAAACCGAAGCATATTGGAAAACCAAAGGCAGAGATAGCCGCAAAAATATTAAATGAAATCAATCCTGATGTTAAAATCTATTACTTTATTAAGGACATTATGGATATTGATTTTGAATTTACATTTGAAAAAGAACTTTCAAAGATGGACATAATTCTTAACGGACTTGATAATATTTCTGCTAGAGAATACCTTAATAGTAAATGTGTAAAGTTGAGAATTCCATATATTGATGCTGGAGCTTCTCGCAGCGGATTATCGGGTTATATTCACCCCATTATTCCTTTCAAAACAGCATGTGCTAAATGTATTAAAAGTATAGCAATAAATCTTCCCGAAGAGAGAGGAGAGCCTTGTGTAGCATCTCTACCAACAACTATGGCGATACTAGCAAGTATTCAAGTGCAAGAAATGTTAAAACTTCTTCTAAAATTTGGTGAAATGATTGATTATGTTATGTATCATATGATTACTGGACAATTCCTTCATTACAATACAAAGAAAGATAATAATTGTCCTATCTGTGGTATTAGAAAAAAAGACGGTAAAAGAATAAAGTCAAAGGTTACAGATAAAGATATAGAGGATATAATTGAAAAAATAGAATAAATTAGGTGGTTTATCATCAAAAGGATCCAAATACCCCAAATTTTCATTGAGGTCATTAAGAATCAAGCTATCCTTAGTTACGAAGAGATATATGGATGGCTAATTGGATATTCTGAGTCAAATGTAACTAAAGTGTTAGCAATTTATGAATGTACACAATTTATAGAACAAACGGTTATCCATGCAATGCCAGATATATTAGAATTTCAAGAAATTAGTTCAGTTCTTCCTCAAGGTATTGGACCAATAGGTATTTATCATTCTCATCCAAGCCTAAGTGATATTTTTCATTCTCATACTGATGATTCAACTCTGATAAGCTTAACAAATCAATTTCAAGATTGCATCTCAATAATTACTAATGGACAGAACATTAAATTCTACCAAATGGGGAAAAATTATAAAACTAAAGAAATAGAAGTTGAGTATATTGAACCGGAAGTACCAAAATTTATGTTAGTTTCAATTAATGAAAAATTTGAAATTTTCATTGATCCCGAATTTTTAACTCAAGAAAAAAGTTTAAGTAAATTAAATATACAAATTCAAAATTTAATCATAAATTATTTTCAAAATAACTGGAACGAATTAGAATTTACACATAATAACTCAATAATAGGAAATAAAGATAAATTGCATAAATATTTAGTAGAGAAGTTAAATACGGAACCATTACGGCTTAAAATTCCATCTAATTTAAAGCAGCGTCATAGAAATTTATTAAAAGTTATCCAGAAAGGCAATAAGGATGATACTGTAAGTTACGAAGCTTTTGAATTTATTATTAATACAAAATTTCCACTCTATAATATTCGAAAGTATGATAATTTTGATACACTTAGTCAGAAAGTAAAGGATGAATTTTTAGGAAATAATCTCATTCAAAAATTGCATAATTTAATCATTGATAAAGAAAACCTTAGAATTATTATACCTAATGACTATTATTTGAAGTTTTTTGGATTCTATATAAGAACTTTGAACTTCAATAAAAAAAACTTAAATGAAATCTTAATTAAGAATGAACCGTATAAGTTTGAATTGAAAATAATTCGCTTTTTGAAATCCTTCATAAATTTGGAAGTTTCAATTAAGTTTAAGAACTATTTATATGAGCTTTTGAATAATTTGGAAGATTTTGCTGAACATTTTACATGGAAAGAGAAATTAAGTGAAGATTTAAAACAACTCAAAATTAACTTAAAGTAGTAATGAAATTATTAATATTGAAAACCAAAATTAAAAAAAAATAAAAGGAACATTTTTTTTAAATTTAATAAGATAAAAATCAGAGGTTAAAATATAATGGCATCTGAATTAAATACCATCTATTTTGTTAATAAATTTGGAACAGAAAAAAAGCAAGTGCCATTCCCTGTTTCAGCAAACATTAAATTAATGGATGTTGTTCCAGAAATCTCAAAAAAGTTTGGAATCTCTTCTCAAAATGTTTGTATTGCAAATATGGGAGGACAAGTACTAACTAATACAGACCTATTAAGTCCAATTAAAGAAATTGTTGAAAAGTTCGGAAATACTTTTGATATTATTGATAGAGGGATTGTTGGGTGACCAGTTCAGATAAAAGATGGCAAAGGTCTATAGTAGATGAATTAATTCAAGAATTTTCTAACAATTGGGTTTCCATAGGACCTAAAAATCCTGCATGGAAAGATCGGGTAAAGTTAGAGATCGAAAAAATTATGCAGTATATTAATTTCTTAAAGAATACTAAAAATAGACCTTGGTTTAAGTTATTTCCAGAACGAAATCCTCGTTATAATTATTTAATTTGGGCAGGAAATTTGGTTGTGCCTGAACGATCTGAAATAAATTTCGATATCAAAGTATTACTTACTTCTGAATATCCAAAAGTATGTCCAAGATGTTTCGCAGAAGAATCTATTTTAAATTACTGTGGTAAAATATTTTTGAAGAATATATGGGAACAGGATAGTAAAAAGTACGTAATGATATGTCATGAACATATGTCTGATACTAATGCATGGAATGAGCGTCTTGGTATTGTTCATTTCTTTATACGCCAGGTATGGGTATGGTGGGCTGCTCAACAAAATGTAATTATCCAAGAATATGATAAAAAACATTAATTTTTGGTATCATAACCTAGTTTTAAAAAAATTATTTATTTCTTTAATTCATGCCTTCTTCTATGCATAAATTCAAGATAAACCGTTGTTTTAGTTGAATATTATAGTTTTATTATTAATGCAAAATGATGCAATATATACCCATTATGCAATTATTTAAATATAAGTATATCCATATAATATCATATAAAATAGCAAAGTAACAAGAATGTCTAGAGAATCCAACCAACCCTCCAATACTAAGGATATGCCAATTAGCTTACAAGGGATTGAAAAAATCTTGATTTTTTTAAATAATAATGATAAAATCCTTTTTAGTATTAGAGAAATTGGTTACAAGACTAAGTTATCGACCCGAACGGTCAAAAATATTCTACTGCAATTAGAAAAATTTAATCAGGTTGAACGTGTCATTGAAGGGAATAATGTTATCCCAAAATGGCAAATCACTAAATTCGGAAAAAGAGTATTAAAAGAAGCTAAGGGTGTTGGGAATAATATCACATTTTCTACAAGAGAAGAAGAATTGTTAAAAGGAATAGTGATACCTCAAGAAAAATTTCTTGATAATGATTTAAAAAAGACTTTAGATAGAGCACTATCTGAATTAAATACTATGCAAGTTGAAATAAGTAAAATTTTGGGGTCAATTCTTAATATAAATAATCCAATTTTAGAAGAAACTACTGGATTCATTTTAAAAAGAATCAAATTTCTCAAGCAAAAACTTACTAATTTGTTTGATGACCGAACATCTCAAATTTCTAAAGTGGGTGAAAAATCAAAGAAATTTTCCAAAGAAGAGATAAAATTTAATAAAGTGGAAAAATTGCTCTTCAACTCATTAATTATTAATCAGATGAAGAGAATTTCAGATATAATTATAGATCTTTCCAATAATGTTGAACATCTAGAAGTTAATAATTCTCTCTCTCTTGCTAATGATTTAAGAGACGAGATTAGGATCATAAGTGACTTAATTAATCAAAGGGAATCATTAAAAATAGGTTTAAATATTCTTCTAAAAGAAGATTTAAAACAACTTTCCAATAATAAAATTGCACCTGATATTCTGGATAAAATAATTGAGATTCCCTTGTCTGAGGATATTTTAGGGAGAGAAGTTGGAGAAACGGTACTAACGTTATTAAACAGGTTAAATAAAAATGAGACAGTTCTTATAGATCATAATTATGAATTGACAGATTTTATTCCTTTGTTTAAACTCTTTCAGCTTATTTTAGATGAAAAGCCCAATTTAAACTTTACCATCGATAAATTAGAAGAAACAATCAATGAACTCTCTGAACAAGGATACATCCCTGGAATGAAAACTATTCGGGATGCAGAAAACAATTATTTGAAAGTAGTTCAACTTAAACCTCATGATGTTTCACAAGATGAGATAGAATTAGTAAAAATTGCATTGAAGCAAGAAAAGTTTACTCTCGCAGATATTATCAAATTAACAGGTTGGTCTCCAGAACACGCATCAGAACTTTTAAATAAGCTAACAAAGCTTGGAATATTAAACTATTCCAGGTCTTTTTTACATGGAGAACGATGGTTTGTTATAACCGAGCAAAAATAATAAATTTAAATTAAAAAGTGAGGATGGAGTAATGTATAAGGAAATAAAAGGTAAAAGTGTTGTTGATTCCGAGCCAGAGATTATTGCTTGGCAACGTCATGGGATTGATACTAAAAATGGGCCGCTAATTTATGTATTTCCTAAACCAGGTGATGATATAAAAAGCAAGAAATTTTTTGCTGTAAAAGATTATGAAAGAGCATTATTTTATAATAAGGGAGAACTTCTAGGAGTCCTCGGGGGCGGGGTCTATGAACTAGAGAAAAAGGCAAAAATAAAGGGGACGGAGATCGTTTGGATTGACACCTCTTTTGTAGACATCCAGTGGGGAATACCACAATCTAGTGGTATACCCACTTTGGATGGTACTATTCTCGGTTTACATGGAGATCTAAAATTGAAAATAAGGGATGTTAAAATATTTTACAATGATGTAGTAGCTGGTAAAAGCCCTTGGACCGTTCAAAATCTGAAAGAATTTATAATGAGTCTACTGCATACATCCTTTAGAGATATATTTAAAAAATATAAGGCTAAACAAGTTTTACTAGAGGAGCGAGAGCGAATAATTAATCTACTTACAGCGAAGGTCGCCGAGGATTTTTTAAGATATGGTTTAGAGCTAGAAACCTTGAATATACTTGGTGTTAAAACCTCTGAAGGTACAGAAACTCTTTTTAGAGTAGAAAAAGAAAAAAGTAATGTTTCAGATGAGATCGAAATTTTAAAAATAAAAAAAGATCTTGACGCTCAAAAAATGGAATTAGAGGCTGCTAAACGAGAATTTCATCGAAAAGAAGAGATTTTAGATTCTCGTATGGAATTGGAAAAATCTAAACTTCAAACTGAGGCAGAAAAGATTGAGGGAGAAGCTAAATCTGCTGTGTTGGAAAAACACGCTAGAGCGGCTGTAGCAGGAGAGATGAGAATATTGGAGGTTCATGGAGATAAAGCATTAGAAATCGCAGATAGTAGTAGAAAGGATCAAATTCGGGCTAAGATTGATGAATTAAAAGAAAAGTTAGATAAATTTGATAATTTATTAGCAGAAGATAAAATTTCAAAGGATATTTATAAAACAAGAGTAGAGCGAATTGAAAAAGAACTGAAAGCGCTTGAACAACAACTTTAATATATTCCTAATTTCCCCAATTTACCCAAAATGCATTAATAGATCGCTTTAAGTAATCAGAGGGAATAATAAACACTAAAATGAAAAAGATATAACTTCTTTTCTTTTTCTTGTTAATTAGACAAGATCTTTGAACGATCTTCTAAAAATTTCTTATTTTTCCAAGTTATTTTTACAATTATGTCTATAACTAAGAATAATACTTATAAGCTACTTTCTTCCAATATTACATATTTATTAAATAAATAGAGGTGAAATTTCAAATTAAGTCAAGATCATCAATAGTTGCCATAATAGCACTAATAATTGGCATATCTGGAGTAGGATTTGGAGTATATTCTACTTTTTTCCAGCACCCATTGGATCAAATCGATGAAAAGGATATTTCAAGCAATATAGTCGTAGGAATACTAGATCCTGACCATGAAGAAACTGTATCAAACACAATTGAAATAAGAGCTATAGTAGCAGGTTCTAATCAATATACAACTTCAGTTTTAAGAAATGGGACTCAAATTGGGGCTCAAATTCCACTTCAATGGAACACAAAAACAGTTGTAGATGGATGGTGGAACATCACGGTAATCGCTACTGATGTGCTCTCAGGAAATCAAACCCAAGATTATGTTAATGTATTTGTCCTTAATAATCCAGAAGAAAATCATATCTATTATTGTTCCTCACAGCAAGAAATAACTTACGCGCTAAACGCGATTTGGTCGGGGGCCGGTACCATCATAATCACAGAAAACATAATACTCAGTAATACGATAACTATCTCTGGTGGCGGAAGTTATATTATACAAGGGATCTCTCCAAGTATTACCATCGATTGTAATGGAGATAGAGCCGCTTTTACAATACTTATGACAAAAACATGTTTAATCAAAGACTTAACATTAGATGCGGCAGATTTAACAACGAGTTTTAGAGGGATTATATATGCTATGGCTCCATCAACTTATATTCAAAACGTACGATTTTTAGGAGATTCTGATAAACTTGGCACAGGGATTTACGTCCAAAATGAAGATACTAGAGTCTCTAATTGTTACTTCAATAATTTACAAGAAGGAATATCCGTTTCTTTAATTGCAGAGTATTCATATATTTCTGAGAATACATTTATTAACTGTAGTTCAGCTGCTATAACTATAGCAAGTAAAAGAGTCATTTGCGAAAATAATTGCATAAACTCTTGTTTTAAGGGAATAATGAATATAGGTGATTTTTGTTCCTTTAGCAATAACATTTTGTATCAATGTGAGGATACTGGAATTTATCTTTATGGTGATTTCAATACTTTTTCAGGAAATTCAATAACAGGGATTAGTGTAAACCAAACTAAGAATAATTTCGGAATTTTCGTGGTGTCCGGATCTGACTGTAATGTTTTTACGGGGAATACAATGACATTATTTACTAATTTAGACCTCACAAATAATGGGTATGGAATGATGATACAAGTTACATGTGGTGAAAATACTGTTGTAGGAAATACAATGCTATTTAATGATATTAATTATGCTGATTTTGCTGCTACGACGTTTGAATATGGTAATAATTATATATAATGAGAATCCAACTGTAAATTATATTTTTTTTTCTCTATTCTTCTTTTGATATAATCATTTTGTATAAAAATTGAAATAAACTTAAAGAGATTTAAAAAATAAGCTTTCATGCCCTAAAAATTAATCTGATTACAATAAAAATATATATTATTCCTTTTTTATTTCTCTAGATTTAAAATACTTAACAAGATCTTTTTGGAATCATGAAATTAAAAATTAAAAAAATTAGTTTTGAGTCTGGAAATATTAAAAATGTGATTATAAATAGTAAGGATGCTCATGAGCTAGGTCAGAAGGCTGGGGAAAGAGTAATTTTAAAAAATCCTCATTCTAAAACCATTGAAGATAAATATTGGGTTTCGATTTTGCAGATAGATCATTCAAATTCCTTGGTTCAACCCGGAGAGATAGGAATATTTAAAGACATTTTTAACGATAAGAAATATTTGAAAGAAAATGTCATTCTTTCAATTAAACCAGCGGATCCTCCTGATTCTTTTAAATATATTCAAAGAAAAATCAAAGGGGGTAAACTTACCACAGAAGAAATTAATAGTATTATTTCAGATGCAGTATCTGGCTCATTATCTCGTATAGATTTAGCAGCCTTTATTACAGCTGTTGCAATTAATGGCATGGATAATGAAGAAATGACATCATTAACGTTATCAGAAGCTAGAAGTGGAGAGATCTTTGATTTTGGTCCAGAAGTTTACGATAAGCATTCAACTGGAGGAGTTCCTGGCAATAAAGTCTCATTACTTATTGTTCCTATAGTCGCAGCTGCAGGATTAACTATTCCAAAATCATCAACAAGGGCAATTACTTCACCCTCAGGAACAGCAGATTCAATGGAAGTACTTGCACCCATTGCATTCTCTCCTGAAGAGTTAAAAACTATCGTTTCAAAAGAAAAAGCATGTATCATTTGGGGAGGAGCACTAAACACAGCCCCTGCTGATAACATTTTAATTGAAATTGAACGTCCCTTGCATATGGATCCAATTGGATTAATGATTCCTTCTATACTAACTAAAAAATTAAGCTTAGGGGTGAAAAAACTAGTTCTCGACATTCCTGTTGGAGAAGGAACTAAGTTCCCCACTCCAGATAATGGAAAGCAATTTGCTTATCTATTTAAAGAGATTGCTAAAAATGTTGGTTTAGAGGTCGAATGTGCATTAACTTTAGCCCATCAACCCATCGGTCATGCGATTGGACCAGGTATAGAAGCAAAAGAAGCACTTAATCTTTTAAAAGACTATTCTGCCGGTCCTAATTCCTTAATTGAGAAATCAACAGATTTAGCCGGTATATTATTGGAAATGGGTGGTAAAGCTCAAAAGGGAAAAGGACAATCCTTAGCAAAAGAAATATTAAAGTCTGGAAAAGCTTATAAAAAAATGCAAAGGATCATTGAAGCCCAAGGAGGTAATCCTGAGATTTCTCCTGAAGATATAAAATTAGGTCCTCATATTAAGGAATTCTATGCGTTAAAAGAAGGGCATATAACTCAAGTAAACAATGCTATAATCAATCAAATAGCTAAAGCTGCTGGGTGTCCCTTTTCTAAAAGTGCGGGAGTAGAGATTTTTAGGAAACAAGGCGCTCGGATTAAAGAAGGCGAGTTAATATTTAAAGTGTATTCTGAAAGTCAAAATAAGATTAAGAAAGCAGAAAAAATCTTTAATGCAACTGGCGGTCCTATAATTTTAGGGGGAATGATGATAGAGAGAATCTAAATATATTATGAATTACGAACCGAGAACTAGAGAAATGCCTTTAACTCCAGAAGCAATACTTAACGACTTTAAGAATAATGACTTAGATAAAACTTCTACTATTGATTTATTAATTTCATTAATAGAAAATGCTGAAAATATTAAAACAAGACTTGAAAGCATAGAAGTTCTTGAAAAAGTTAACTTTAAGGACACAGTAATCTTTAATATTTTAGAAAATTTACTAATAGCTGATTCTAATGAAGATATTAGATGTCGTGCGGCTGAAGCTCTAAAAAGGCTCTTCCTTGACGATAGTATATCCCCTTTAAAATGGGCTCTTCAAAATGAGCGCTCTCTGAAATGTTGCCTTTGTATGTTAAATCTTCTTGGCGACTTAAGTTCGATTAAGGCAAGGAATATCTTAATTAAAAAAATTCATGAAATTAAAAGGAAAAAATATAGATACAACATTCAAAGTCTTTTGAATGATTCTATTGTAAACAATCTTTCTAATAGCGAACTCTCTGAAATTCTCATCAATTTTTTTGTAATCTCTTTTCTAAAGGCAAAATTTGGTTACATCAGTTATGAGATAAATGAGAAAGGTTTAATTCAGAAATTAGATTTATCAAATATAGATTATCAAGGTTTAGGATTAAATCGCCTAGAAAAAGCATTAGAGTGTATTTTATCGCTGTCGTATTTAAAAGAGCTAGATCTAAGCAATAACCACTTACAATTACTTCCTGATGGAATTATTAAATCAACCCACCTAGAAATATTAGATCTAAGTTTTAATAATTTGGCCAAACTACCAGAATCGATTTCTAATTTCAAAAAACTTAAAATATTAAATTTAAAATCTAATGGTTTAAAATTTTTACCTGATTCCCTGTCTAATCTTTCTTCGCTTGAAGTATTAATATTGAGAGATAATAATCTATCTGAGTTACCTGTTTCACTTTGTTATTTAAAAAATCTTAAAGTATTAGATTTGCATCATAATGAATTAAAGCAAATTCCATACGAGACTTATTGCCTTAAGAATCTAAAAGAACTTGAATTGGGCTGGAATGATCTGGATCAAATCCCTATATCTTTAGAAAAGCTTGATTCATTAGAAAAATTGAACCTGGGTAGAAACTCTATAGAATCAATTCCAAAATGGATTGGAAATTTAAAATCTATTAAAGAGATTCACCTCTATGACAATCACATTTCAAGATTGCCGGATAATGTGTGCTTACTTCATAATTTATTACATTTGAATTTAAGAAATAATAGATTCGATCAATTTCCTGATTGCTTGCGTTCGTTAACTTCATTAAAAATTCTAAATCTTAGTTGGAATAATTTAACCATTCTCCCACCATGGATTAATAACCTCATTAATTTAGAAGAATTAAATCTCTGGGGAAATAAAATTGATCTTATTCCCGATTCGATAGTTGATTTAAAACATATAAAAAGAATTTATTTAAATTTCAATAAGATCAAGCAAATGCCAAAAATATTAAAAGATCTTGAAGTAAATGGTGTAGTGATAACAATATAAAGATCGAAATTTTATCATATTTCAACGATGTTAACCAAAAACTAAACTTTTTTATCCTTTTTCAAAAATTTATAAATAGAAAGAAATAAAAAAACCAAACAGCGAAGATGGGGATTATTTAACCTAATGGAATCTGTTAATATTATTATTAATCAAAGTAATTGTACGGGCTGTAGGGTGTGTCAGTTAATATGCTCTTTCTTGTATCATAATGAGTTTAACCCGAGTAAAGCTAATATTCAAATTATTGAGGAGTATGAGTTGACTCCTATCATTAAATTCATGACACAATGTAATCATTGTGGTCAATGTGCAAGAAATTGTCTCTATGATGCTTTAAAACTGGAGGTTGATGACACGAAATGAATTTTTTCGGATATACTGGAAATATATTAAACGTGGATTTAACGGCTAATCGGATTAGAATCATTAAAGAGAATATTGAAGATTTAAGAGATTTCATTGGGGGTTTTGGTATGAACTGTAAATTATTTGCAGAACTTTATCAACCAAATATAGATCCTTTTTCAACAGAAAATCCAATTATTTTTGGAACTGGGCCTTTAGTTGGTACGCTTACACCCGGGGCTTCTCGAACTGTCGCTATATCCAAATTTCCTGCTACTAACTCGATTGCTAATTCTTGTGGAAGCATGAGTTTCGGTTTTAATCTTAAACAAGCAGGTTATGACCATCTATTGGTTCAAGGAAAATCCGAGGAACCATGTTACTTATATATTTTTAATAACCATATCGAATTGTGTAATGCTTCAAATATTTGGGGAAAAGATATTATTAAATCAACTGATATATTAAGAAAGCAATATGGTTCTGGTGGAATTATTGCCATTGGTCAAGCAGGGGAGAATTTAGTAAAATCCTCATTAACCTTAATAGATAAAACTTCTACATTAGGGAGAGGAGGTCTTGGGGCGTTAATGGGCTTTAAAAACTTAAAAGCAATATTTGTAAAAGGGACTCAAGGGCTTAGCATTGCTGAGCCTAAGACCTTTAATAAGTTATATTTAAAACTTAGAGAGAGAATAAAAAGGTATCCCCAGAGATCATCATGGATAGAGCTTGGAATGTTAAGAAGCTTGCCCGTAGGGATGTTTTTACATGCAAAAGGAGAGAAGATAAAAGCTCGTCAATGTAGCGAGAAATTTTACTTAAAAAAAATGAAGAGGAGAAGGATAGCATGTCCCTCTTGTCCTATGGCAGATAAAGATATCCTTGATATTATGGAAACAGAAAATACTCACTTAATATGCTATACTTCTTCGGTAATAAATCCATTAATGATGTTTGGGATTAATGGATTAGATTCCTATGTTCAAACAATAAAATTATTTAATATCATAAACGGATATGGTTTAGATTCATTAACAATGACTTCCCTGTTTGAATTCATCAATAAGATGGTAGATCGTAAAGAGCTTGATCAAAAGGATATTGGTTTCAATTGGAAAGAAAATTTTGAATCTTATGAAAAGTTGCTTAACTTGGTTAAAGAGAGGAAAGGTTTTGGAGAAATTATTGCAGAAGGATGGGATAAATTAGCATCTCTTAACAAAAATTTTTCCAAAATAATGACAACAGTAAAGGGATTAGATGTAGTGTTTGAACCAAGACTTTTAAAACTAGGCACTATGGAATTTGAGCAAATTGTAAACCCTAAGGGAGCTCATGTTGCTTCAGGAGGCTCCCCCACTTATGTTGGAGCAGGTGGGTCACTTAATAAAATGCAAAGTCATTTTTATCGTATGGGAATTCCAAAGATAGCACATAAAAGGTTATTTGTTCCTCCTAAGAAAGCGATGATAATAAACATCGGGAGAATGACTCGATATTCAGAAGATTGGTATACTATGTTAACTTCGTTGGGATTATGTGCTAGAGCGCAAATGAATCGATTTTATAATCATGAGTTAATTACTGACCTATATAATTCTATAACTGGTTTTAATCTAACTAAGGAAGATTTACGTATAGCTGCAGAAAGATCATGGAATTTACTAAAACTATTAAATGTAAAAGAGGGTTTCTCCCGTAAAGATGATAAATATCCTGAAGAATGGTTTAATAATTTAAAATACGGTCAAAACGAGCTTAAACTTAAAGACTTTTATGGAACTACAGAAATTACTAAAAAAATTGCTGATCAGTTATTAGAGGATTACTATGATGAACGTGGATGGAATAAAGAGAACGGCACTCCCAATTATGAAAAAATTACTGAATTGGGGTTGGAAAAATTTCTTTAGGTTACATAATTTAACGATATTTACTAGTCAAATTTTTGATTTATCTTTTATTACTTAGATTAACTGGCTAAATTAATTTGCAAATAGGAATTGATTATAATTTGAAAAAATTAGACAGAATATAGAGCTCTGAAGATTGATGAATATATCTCCAAAGGATATTCTTAATCAATATAAGTTAAAAAAGTTAGATAAAGTATCTACAATAAATCAATTAATCTCAATCGTCGAAGATAGTGAGGATTTAGCCCAAAGATTAGAAAGTATAAATGCGTTTGTTATTATCAATGCCAAGTCAGTAGCGGTTTATAAATTATTAGAAAATTTGCTCATTTCAGATACACATGAAATAGTTAGATATGTTGCTGCAGAGATATTATATAAAATTTTTCAAGATAATGCTTTTGAACCATTAAAATGGGCATTTTTACATGAGGAATCCATAAAATGCCTTTTATTACTATCCAAAATTCTTGGAATGATCGAATCTCAAGAATCTAAAAATTTATTATTAACAAGACTACAAAATTTCAAAAATAAAAAATTAAATCAAGATCTTAGATCTCTGCTTTTTCAAAACCCAATCGATGGACTAACTTGTAATTTTCTATCAAATATTATTAGCAATTATTACATTATTGAGGATTTGGAAAAAAAGTTTGGTCAAATTAATTTTGAAGTTAATCATGGATTAATACTTGAATTAGATTTATCTGACGTGAGCAGTCATGTTTTTGGATGGACTGTTCTTGATAAATTTCCGGAGGTAATAAGAAATTTAACCTCACTAAAAGTACTTGATCTTAAATTCAACAGATTAAAATCAGTAACTAAATCAATAAGTAGTTTAAAATCTTTAGAATATCTTGATTTGAGTTATAATAAAATAAGAGCTCTCCCAAGTTCAATTATAGAACTCAAATCTCTCAAAACTCTTATATTAAGGTATAATAAGCTTAAAAGTTTACCTTATTCTATTGGTGCACTCAAATCATTGAAAGTATTAGATTTACGAGCAAATGAATTATATTTACTACCTAAATCCATTAAAAATCTTTCAAATTTAGAGACGCTTGATTTACATGGTAACAATTTAGGAGATTTCGAATACTCTTTAAAAAAATTAAAAAACATTAAAAAAGTAGAAATTGGGTTAAATAATCTTGAAAGGCTTCCTAAATGGCTAAAATCTCTTAAGAATCTTCGATTTTTAGGGGTAGGTGGTAATAGAATAATTAATCTCCCTAAATGGCTAGCATCTTTCCATTCATTAGAAAAGTTACATCTATTTGATAATAAGTTAACAGAACTTCCAAATAATATTGGGTCTTTGAAATCTTTATTAGAATTAACATTATGGAATAATAGTTTAGATTCATTACCTTTCTCATTTAAAAGATTAAAAAACTTAAAAGTTTTGAACTTAAGTTGGAATAAATTTAATACTTTACCGGAATGGATTGATTCACTTAGATCTCTAGAAATACTGAGTTTGTGGGGTAATAATTTATATTCTCTACCAGAATCAATTGAAAACTTAAAATCATTAAAAATTTTAGATCTTAACTTTAATAATATAAAGGAAATCCCTAAATTTTTAAAATCACTTGAGAAAGATGGATTAATAATTTATAAATAGAGAGGATAATTATCATTGAGCCGCCAACCTACGTTAAAAAATAAAAATAAAGAATTTCAAGATAAATCACTGGAACTAAGAGAAATAATTACGATCATAGAGAATAGTATTAATAAATCCGAAAGAATTGAAAGATTAATAAAACTCAATGAATCTTTAATTAATTTTGAAAAAATTGGGATAGATAAAGAAGAAATCTTTACCTTTTTTGAAAATTTACTAATCTCTGATTCTAATGACAAAATTAGGAATGAATCCGCTGTTTTTCTCGTTAAAAATTATCCTTATAAGGCATTAGAACCTTTAAGATGGGCAATCCATCACGAGATATCACCAATTACTCTCTTAACGATCTTTGATTCAATAATTTCAATATTAGAAAGAATGGAACGTGAGAGTACTTCCCTTTTCAAACCCTATTTAATCTCAATGCTAAAACAAATGGAAGATAATGATTTTAAAGTAGGATTTCAAAAATTGCTCGATAATAAAAAAGAAGCTGATTTTGAATTTCAAGAACTTAAAGATATTTTACAGAACTATTTTGCTCTAATTTTTTTAAAAAAAAGATTTTGGCGGGTAAAGTATGAAATCCAAAATTGCAAACTTATTGAATTAGATTTCATCTTTAAAGGATTATCAAGTTTGCCAACGGTATTAAAATATCTAATTTCGCTTAAAGTGTTAACTTTAAGGTATAATCAATTAGTCGCATTACCAGATTGGTTAGGCGATCTTAAATCTCTTGAATATCTAAATATAAATGTCAATAATCTCAATAACCTACCTTCTTCTATTGGAAATCTTTCAAATCTGACAGAACTCTTGTTATGGAAAAATGAATTACAAATATTACCTGATTCAATCGGTTCCTTAACGTCGCTCAAAACATTAAATTTAAGGCTTAATCAACTTCAGGTATTACCTTCCTCCTTAGGAAAACTTACTAATTTGAAAGAGCTAAATCTTCATGATAACAAACTAAAATTATTACCAAAAAATTTTTCAAATTTAAAGTCATTAGAATATCTTAATTTAAGTTGGAATTCATTAGTTGAACTCCCTTCGTTAATGGGAGAGCTTCAATCACTTAGATCGCTAGATCTGGAGAGAAATGAGTTGAAGACTATTCCAGATTCAATAGGCTCATTATCAAGTTTAGAATATTTAAATTTAAAGGAGAATGAATTAGAAAGTATCCCTGAATCAATAACTGAATTAAAGAATCTAAAAATTTTGAATATTTCAAAGAATAAGCTAAAAAGTTTCCCTGAATCTATTATAAATTGCCCAAGACTAGAGGAAATATATATAGAAGATAATGAAATTGCTAATATAACTAATTATGAGTCTTTATTGAAAGCAAAAGGAATTCATATACGTTTGTAAGGCGAATTAATCATTATTGGGTATTATAAAGGTTTTCAATCTCATCTACAGTGGTAATATCTTTAATTCCCTTATCTGGTCTCAATCTCTGAAAAACAGGAAATCTTAATGAATATCCCAAAGAAGAAAATTTATCACTTATGGTGATTTCATCCCCAATTATTTCAATCACTATTTCTGGTTTTAACCACTGATCTGGTTTATCATCACAATTTACTTTTGGATCTTTTTGATTAATTTCAAAATTTTTCATCTCTTCTGTCAAGGATTCCATGATATCATCAGTCCAACCTGATGCTATTCGGGTAAACGCCTCAAATTTATCATGCTCAGCATCATATACTGCTCCAATATATGTGCCATATACTCCTTTTCTTCTGCCACGCCCATAAAACGCTCCAACTAATACTACATCAACAGAATCTTTTAATTTACCTCCTTCTAATCCTTTAAGCTTTAACCATTTAAATCCCCGGTTTCCTGCTTGATAGATTGAATCTTCATTAATTGATTTTGCCATTACTCCCTCAGTGCCTACTTTTCGCGCTTCTTTGAAAAAATTTAAAAGTTCCTCTGTAGAATGGATAAGGACTTGCTTAACTAATTTTAACTCATCTCTTTCATTTACAATTTCTTCGAGTTGTTTTCTGCGTACTGGGAGAGATTTATCAATATAGGATGTTTCTTCGTACTTTAAAAGATCAAAAACAAAAAGACACACTGGTACTTCTTTTGAAATATCTTCTACGTCATATTTACGACGTCTTTTACTTAATACTTGAAACGGAAGCATTTTTTCATAAAAATTATCCATTGCAACTACTTCTCCTTCAAAAATGACCTTATTAGCTTGAATATTTTCTCTTACTACCTTACACACGTCTGGATATTGCTCAGAAACATCCAAAAGTCTTCGCGAAAATAAAATGACTTCCCCTCCCACTTTGTGGATTTGTAGTCTTTCTCCGTCGAGTTTATACTCCGCAATGAAAGGAGTACCTAATCGACTTATAAATTCAGTATAAATTTCTCTTGAAGCAAGCATACTAAGTATAGGTGTTTTATACTCTATATCAACTAATTTAACTGCGTCTAGACCTTTTTTTGCTAAAATATTAGTTATATCTCCTAAGTCGGGATGTAAACTATAAGCTTTTTCAATTATATCTTTTGTTTCTCTAGAATTAGTAAAAGAGAGTGCTAAGCCTTCTATTATTGTTGGCGTTTGAATTCCAACTCTTAATGTTGAGGTAATAATCCGCAATAAATATTTGGTCTCAAGTGGAGAAATTTGCCTCATTAATCCTCTTAAAATACCAAGTTTAACATCATTTGAACCAGCTCCTTCTGTCAATGCAATTTTTTTCAGTTCTGAATAGAGCTCAGAAATTTCGATTGATTCTTCAACTAAATCACTCTCTGGGTGATAATCGAATAAGGATTTTTGTTTCTTCTTTTTAGAGAGAACATATTCAGCAGCCGCTCCAATATCTCCCATTTTAAGCAAGATATCTCTAATTTTTTTACCCTCAATTCCAGAATGCAGTGCTACTGCTTCAATTATCATTTTTTCAGCTAAACCCATTTTAGGGAATTGTTTAATATTTGAAATTAACCTCCCCTGAAGTAAATACACAATCTTATCGATATCTTCAAAATTAGCCTCCTTTTTTATATTATTAAAAAAATCAGATAAGAGGTCAATCATTTCCAACCTTTTTGAGGTAGATTCTAATTTAGAAAATAGTGTTGCGAGATATTTGAATTTCATAATTATCATTTAACCTATAATTATAAAATAAGATAATGACACTATTGAAATTCTTATTATCCTAAAAAAATGTTATTATTTAAATGAAAAATAAAAAAAAGAAGAAAAAGATTATAATAATTTTGAGAGTTCTACAAATTTCCTTTGGATCTCTGTTTTTATATTTGTTGAGATACCCGAAAAGGAGTTAACTGAAAATTTAATTTTTCCCTCTTCTATTGAAAATTCACACACTTTACCATCCATATGTTCTACAGAATAAGTACCATCTTCCTTTTTTGAAATCCAGATATCATCAAAAAAATCTAGAATACTCATAAAAACGAATCCTATCTTTGCTTGCATCGATAAATCTTTAGGGTGAACTACAGTCACTTTTGGAAGAACACCTGATTCTTTAGGGGGCACCTGTTCTGGTTGAGAGTCATGAACTACTGTTTTTGTAATTACAGGTTTCATATCATATTCTGAGGCAACAACCATTTTAGGTTTAGCTTGTACTGTAGTTTCCGGTTTAGGTGGAGAAGTAGGCGTTGGAGATGGTTTGGGGGTTTCTACAGGTTTAGGGCCTGCGATAGGCTTGGGCATGACTGTTGGTTTAGGTGTTGGAATACTGATGCCTTTAGTATCAAAGGTAACAATATAATTTTCAAGTTCTTTATATTCGCGATTTAAAATATCTTGAAGTTGCTCATTGAGCTTATCAGTTTCAGGATCTCGGCCAATCTTTCTCTCATCAATTTCCTTTAATTCTTTTATGTCTCTTCCAACGATACTTTTACCTATTGTATAACCATGTCCCTTTAAAGATTCTGCTTGTCTAAGAGCCGTCCTTCTCGCTACTAATCCTTGTTTTGCGCCATGCCATAAAAATAAGGAAGATGATCCCTCATCTAAAATGATGATATTTTTATCAGATTGAAGATTCTCTTTTCCCCAGGTGATAGGTTCACTTACTCCCCCTTCTAAAACATTAAACATTAATGCATAATCCATAATCTTAACTCGTTATTAGTTTTAAATCATCGATCCAAATATAATATAAAATAAATAGTGTTAATAAATTTAAAAATTGAGTTTTTTTACTTTTTTAATTAAATAATAATAAGGAATTAGAAGAATGGAAAAAGAAATTCGGAACTAAATCTTTCAATCAATTTTAATTCCCGTAGATGTTTTAATATACTCTCCATGTGGTTTACTTTCATTAAGTAAATCAGTATATAATTTTACCCAATTGGAAGGACTTTTTGCTTCCATGTATTTTATTCTAATGAGATTAAAAGACAAAAAATAAATTTCATTAAATAATTAAATAAAGTAATAAATAATTAAGATAGAACGTTTAATAATCGCTCTTTACGAAGTGAAGTAACGTTATGGATTTAGAAAATTTATTTCGAGATATACTGAAAAATTATAGTGCATATGAACCAGGAGAGCAACCTGAAGAGGATGGATGGATAAAATTACATACAAACGAAAATGCGTTTCCTCCCATCCCCGAGGTAATAAAGGATATAAAAGATGCAATTCAGGAAGGAGATCTAATTCGGAAGTATCCTGATTCATTGGGTTTGGAAGTCCGTAAAGCAATTTTAAATCAACTTCTGAGAGATAAGGATACATTAACGAATCGAAACACCGTATTCATAGGGAATGGGTCTGATGAGATATTAGATGTAATCTTTAAAGTATTTATAAATTCTGGAGATGAGGTAGTTATGTTTTATCCTACATATGGATTATATAAAGTAATTGCTACCTTATATGATGCTAAGATAAGTGAGATTAAACTGAATGAAGATTTCACCCCTCCAGAAAGTATATTTAACCAAAAAGGTAAATTAATGTTAATTAACTCTCCAAATAATCCTAATGGTAAATCTTTTAATAATGATGTAATCCTAAAAATATGCAATACATTTTCAGGAATAGTGGTTGTCGATGAAGCATATGCTGAATTTTCTGATTATACCTGTCTCTCATTATTGAAAAAAGTTAATAATTTAATTGTTATTAGATCCTTCTCAAAAGGATTTTCCTTAGCATCTTTGAGAATCGGTTATGCCTTAGCTGATGCGACAATTATAAAAGAAATGAATAATGTAAAATTGCCTTACAATACAAATATAATAGGTCAAATCGCTGCTTTATCCTCAATTAAGCATAGAGTAAAGATTTATGAGCAAAATAAAAAGATTGTAGAAGAAAGAAAAATTTTAACCGAAAAATTAGAGAATTTCAATGGAATCAGTGTTGAACCATCAGATGCTAATTTTATATTCGTTAAATTTGATGATAAATCTACTACGCTAAAATTCTTATGGGATTTAAAAGATTTAAAGATTTTAGTTAAACATTTTAGTAAACCAGGTCTTTATAACTACCTTAGAATAACAATTGGTACTAAGGAAGAGAATGAGAGATTTTTTAAAGCTTTCAGCGACATCGCAGCTAAATACTTGTAATAACTTAACAATTTAAATCAATATTAAATATTTAAATGACCAATATATTTTTAATTGGATTGAACATTACTTTATTTGTTTTAACACTATTTACGGGGTTGGTAGATCATTACAAATTTATTTTTTCCAGATAAAAAGGATGAAGTAGTGTGTCCTTTCTGTGGCTATAAAATGGTTAAACCATACCCTGCTGATCGTTTGTGTCTAAAATGTCATAAATATTTACCAAATTTTGATGAAAAGACGCGAATCTCAGAAGATACTTCTAAAATAGCTGTAAAAAAATTTGAAACAAAAACTGAGCGTGCTTCAGATAAATTTAAAGGAGTACGGGTTAAACCAAAAGGTGATACCTCTTTATTTGAAGATGATCGCATCTTTCTGAAAGGAGAGAAAGAGTATATAAAATTTTGTGGAATAACTTCAAAAGATCGGACTCAATTATTTTACACTAATGAAAAATTAAAATATTTATTAGAGTTAACCAATAACTTAGATTATATTGCTACAAGTATTCTTGGTGGGGATCTTGACAAGATGCTTTTAGTAGGGCAAGACGATTTACAGGAAAAATGCCAATTTTATGAAAAAGAAAATGTTATTTATATAGTCTATGGAGTTTTTCCTGATAAAAAAGGAAAATGGATCCTTGAACAGATGGTAAAAAATTATGAAGATTTAATCCACAATAAAAATGTTGACGATCTAAAACCTATTGAAAAATTTGAAATAAATAAAAAATTCGAAGCTAGACTTCGATCCATCTTTAAAGAATATCTACAGCTCCAAGAAGTATTTACTGATCAGGAAATTCCGTATTTGGAAGATTGGATTAGAATTGATTATCTTGGATTATCATCGATGTCTATAGGTGTCATTTCCTTATTATTAGATGAAAGCGGTAAATTGAAAGTAGATGTACCAGGAGAATACGATGATCCTGATGAAGAAATCGAAATGAAAGAATCATTGCTAACCGCTAAAATAGAAGCAATAGCAGCTAATACTTTAGGAAATACGGGAGCTTATCCTCGATGGATTGCTGTAAAATTAGGATTTCAGCATTATCGTTTCCTAACCTTTAAAAAGTATCATAATGATTATTTCTTATCATTTTTGTCCGAAGGAAATCTTAAAAAAATTGAATCAGTAGAAGAAAAATTGACTCCAGTATTATATCATGGTATAGACAATCCTTTCTCGGGAAATTTAAAACCATTTAATAAATTAAAGAGTACAATTAAGGATATGCTTTATAATATCGCTGAACGTAAATTTTATTAAGTTTTACATCGAATTTTTATACTTAAATTTTTTAGATTAGGTTTATTTCTTTTACTTAATTGAATAACCTGATTATATTTGCTTTAATTTGTGGAAAAATTAAATCTTAACAAGGTATACGAGGATTTTAAAAATAAAATCATTAACAAACAAAGCTTTCTTGGGATTATTCAATCTATCATCGAGGAGCATGAGGATGAGTCTCTTAGATTACAAGCAATTGATCTCCTTAATAACTTAAAATTTAGAGATAAATCTCTTTTTACATTTTTTGAACATCTATTAATATCAGATATAAATGAAAAAATAAGAAATGCTGCTATGCTTTATATTAGCAATAATTTCTTGGAGAAATCATTATCGCTATTTAAATGGGTAATCAACCATGAAACGTCCTATAAATGTCAAGTAACACTCACCCAATCTTTTCAGAAACTTAGACTTCCTGAATCAAGAGATATATTAATTAATATTTTAAAGAAGATAACGAAAGTGAGGTTTCTAAGCCAAGAGAAGCAATATGAAAACCGAAAACATCGTAAAGTATTAAAATCATTATTAAAATCTGAAAAATTTAGCAATATTGATCATGCCCTTCTTTCAGATATAATTTTAAACTTTTTTACAATTAGACATCTTATAAAGATATTTCCAAACGTATTTTTTGAATTAAATCCCGAGACTGCATTAATTGAACAATTGGATTTATCTGATTATTTAGAATACGAAGTTAAAGGTACTCCATGGGGTTGGAAAAACAATATTGACAGATTGTCTAAAATTGAAGGACTTTGGAATCTTAAAGCTCTTAAAGTGTTGGATTTATCCAATAATTTATTGAACGATATAAAAGAGATAGTTGCTTTAAAAAATCTGACTCATCTTAATTTAACTAATAACAGAATTGGTGATCTCAAAACTCTTACGTACATTAATGAACTACACAATTTGAAATATTTAAACTTGGAGGGAAATCCATTAAGTCATAAAATAGATTTAAAAGATTTTAATAAAGATCTTGAACTAGTTCTTTCCAATAAAGATAAAGAGCTTGAGTTAATACTATCTAAGAAATTAAATAAAAAAATAATAAATTAATAATATATTTAAACCGAAGTAAATTCTGTTTTCTTTCCAATACCAAATAAACCTAAAGAAACACCTAGTTCTTTATGATCTTTGGCATAATCTCTTACAGGAATTCCCTTCATCACAGCATCAATTGCTTGTCTAAATGCTTTGGCTCCTGCTATTGGACCATCGGGATGAGCATGGATTCCACCCCCACTTCCTATCATGATGTTTGTACCTAGATCACCTACGCATTTTTCAACTAAACTCGGAGTTATACCTCCACTTGGCATAGGCATTGTTCGTTTGATATGAGGAGCATTACGCATAGGCATAACCATCATCCTAGCAGTTTCTTTAAATCTGTCTGTTAACGTAGGTGCTTTACCATAAGGTGCGGGATGTACTATAAAGTCGCAACCGGCAAGTCTTCCAAATTTTCCAAGAACTAAGGGACTTGAAATTCCGCTTAAAGGATCTTGGAATATAGCCCCTGCAAAATCCATATGACCCAAGATTGGTACCTTAACTGAAGGATCTTCTGCAAGCTTTCTCATAGCAGAATACCCGACTGATACATGATTAACCATTAATGCATTTGCACCATGTTCTTGGACAATATCTGCCAGTTCAAACATTCGTTCAACGCGATCAGTAATATTTACTGTATATAGAGTTTTTTCACCCTTTTCTGAATCTGCTCTGTCTAAAGCTTCCATGAATGTGGTTACTCTTTCAGTTATAGGATTGAAGTCAACATCAGCAATCAATTCATCATCCTTAATGACATCACACCCACCAACTGCCGCTTGATAGGCAAGATCAGCTCCTATTTTTGGATCTGAGTAAACACAAGGTTTTATCATATTATTTAATAGTGGTCGTTCTTTAACATTTAAAATTTTTCTGATTCCTGCATCACCGAATTTAGGGCCCTTAAATTCTTTTAGAAATGCTTTAGGAAATCGTACATCTACCATTTTAAGTGGTCCGCCCATTGAGATGTTACCATAAATTGTTGTGAATAGCATTGGAAATTGAGGTTTAAAATTTAAAGGATATGCAATTTGAACCACATACTGATACATTTTTGGGCTACCGAAGAAATCTTCTGCTCCTTCGTATTCGAAATCTGGAATCCGCCACCACCCAATTACTTTAGCTACATGTTTTCTTCTCTGTTCAGGGGTTTCTTGAGGTACTGGAACAAAAGTACCTGTAGATTGTTCTACACAAACCGCCTGCATCATATAAAACGCATCCATTTTTCTATGGAGCATTACAGTATAAGTAGCAATTATATGAGTTTCATAGTCAATATCTTCAGGAAGTGCGTTAGGTTTAGCAAGATTTTCTAAATCAAATTCATCAAATTGTTTTGGGACTTTCTCAGCCATATTTATCACATTATATAAGTTAAGTTATTACGCCTATTAAAGGTAATAATTAAAAATGTTTTAGAATTTATAAA
>RDOE01000049.1 GCA_011364975.1 Promethearchaeota archaeon
ATTGCTGGACAAAGACCATCCGAGGCTCTCGGGGTCGTTTAACCGCAATTCTACATGCTTCATCGTCCGTATTTTAATGGTGCGGATGGGGCAATATTAGTATTTGATATCACCCGAAGTTCAACATTCAGTAATGTTAACAATTGGTGGCAAACATGTATAAAGTATGCCCTTAGTGGCATCCCAAGAATCTTAATTGGTAATAAGATCGATTTAGAGGAAGAACGCAAAATAATTTTACCTATGGCGGAACACTTAAGCGAAAAATTAAATGCACCTTATTTTGAAACTTCTGCCTTGACTGGAGAGAATGTAAAGACAATTTTCCAGAAGATAGGTGAATTAGTATATAAATATAAGGAAAATTTTAAATAATCTATTTTTACTAACCACTTTCTCAATTAAATTTGCTCCTAGGTCAATCCTTATCTATTAATTTAATCTTTTATAGTCATCCATTTAATATTCTAAAGCTCAAAAGAAAAAGTGTAACCATAATTTTTACTTATTTTTAGATATTATTAATATCATTGAAAATAGAATTTCTAAGTGATTTTGATTGATAAAAGCAATAACCTTTGATCTATGGAATACATTATTCGAAACTGTTTCATATTCAGATTTAAGGTTAAATCTTCTCTCTAAATATTTAAAAAAAAGAGGAATCAAAATCCCCCAAACCTCGTTAATCGAGCTATATAATAACTTTTTTAATTTCATTAATCCTAAGTTTAAAGCTTTACCCCAACATCATGTTTATACAAAGGAAAGAGTTTTCTCCTTATTTGAAGAGTTAGATATATCCATAAACTCTTTAGAGGTAGATCAAATTGTTAATGGAATTGAAGCTGCGATGCTTGAAAATCCACCAGCCTTGAAAAAGGGAGTAAAAGACACGATCAGCATTTTAAGTCAGGATTATAAATTAGGCATCATTTCAGATACAGGGATAACTCCGGGGAGAATTATTAGAATAATATTGAAAAAATATGGCATTTTGAAATTTTTTCTAACAACCATTTTTTCTGACGAAATTGGATATTATAAGCCACATTCAAAAGTTTTTGAAACAGCACTTGACAATTTAAGCTGCCAACCCGAACATTCTATTCATATAGGAGATCTAATAGAAACTGATATAAAAGGAGCAAAAAATTACAATATGCGTGCTATATGGATAAGTAATTCCCTTCAGATAAATAACTTCGATATTCAACCTGATTATAAAATTAACGAGATATCTGAAGTAATAGAAATAGTAAAAAGTATAATTTAAATACACAAAAGAATAAGTTTTAATCTTTAATCATTAATTTATTTATCCAAAAGGTAATTTTCTCATTCAAATGTTCTTCCATTGTACCACTGTCTGGACTATTTTTACTATATAACTCAGATAATGTTTCTAATCTATTAAGATGATTAATTGTCTGAGATATTTCATATAATATCCGATGTCCTCCTGTAAATTCAAAAATTTCCTCTTTAATTTTTTCCAATATTGAGACAGCATCTCTTGAACTTTCAATAGTTGATAACTCGGATTTAAAATTACTTAATTGAGAGATGATAGAATCTTTTTTGTCAGTTGCAGATTTATCGCGCTCGATTGGCGCTTCTGTCAATTCTGAAACTGCGGTACCAAATCTGAGATTTGTAATTAAAGATCTCAGTAATTCAACCTCTTTTTCTAAATCCTTTTGATTTTCAATTACATTACTTAACTGAGGAGTTAAACTTTTCACATCTAAAGTTGCTTCATTTAATTCATTAACTTTATCAATTAATTGAGTTATTTTCAGGTTGGTTTGTCCCATCTTTGTAATAATGTCCAAACCAAACTTTTCTAAAATTGAAGAAAATTTCTCTAATTTTTCTTCAAGATCTTTAAATTTTTCGAAGATTTTTTCATGAGTTGAATTATTTAACTCTGACATTAGTTTCATCTAAAAGAGATTTAATTCAAAATATATTTATTATTCTATTGAATGATATGAATGATAAATCTTGTAAAAAGATCAATTTTTTATTCCTTTTATATATTAATAAATATAGTACAAAAATATAAAGTCGAGTTTTTGAGTTGTAGATTTTCAGTTATAACTAGTGCGTGCTGATAATGATTCAATATATTAATTTATTGACTAGAGATGGTAAATCTCTACTTTTTAGAAATTATGGTACCTCCGATGTCGATCGTGACTTGCTAGCTGGATTTTTAAGCGCTTTCTCAGGATTCATAAAAGAAATTAGTCAAAGTGATATTAGAAGTACTGCGACAGATGAATTTAAATATTTTTATACCGTAATAGATGAGATTATTATCGTTGTATGTGCTGATTTGGATGAAGATGATGCACTAATAAACTCTAAAATAACAACCATCAGAGCTAAATTTATCGAAAAATATGGGAAGGTAATTAGCCAAGGTAAGTGGTCAGGTAATAGAGCAATTTTCACGGAATTTGAAAGAGTGCTTGATGATACAATATTAGGCGCAATAAAGGTTTCTATAATTGGTGTAGGAGGCGTTGGCAAAACAACTCTATTACATCTTATATGTGGAAAAGATGTAGATTTAGAATATGTGCCTACGATAAATGTCGATATCACTAGTTATGATGGAGAGGAGTTGGGAATTCATCGTTCGCTAGTATTATGGGATTTTGCAGGTCAGAAATCATATAGATCCTTATGGAAAAGCTTGCTTGACAGTACTGATATTGCATTACTCGTTCTAGATTCCAGTTTTGAGAATGTAAGTCAAAGCAAAGAAATTATGAGGGATGTTTTAGATAAGTATTATAAAAATGTAGTTGTTATTGGAATAGCCAATAAACAAGACTTGCCTAATCGACTCACACCGGAATTTTGTGAGCGAATCTTATCTGAAGCAGAAAGAAACCCTCCAATTAAGGTATATGGGATGATAGCTATAAAACCAATTTATCGAGAAAAAATTCACGCAATTTTAAGAGATGTAATTAGTAAAATTTCCAAATAAATATTTTCTTCATCTTAAATTGCAATTATTATCTAAAACTAATTATAATTTAAGGTAATCGGATTTTTGAGTTCAAAAGTAAAAGTTTTATAATTTTGGAAATTTTTTAGATATAAGCTTGACTTAATAGTCGTGATTTAATTGATGGATTTTAAACTTGAAGAAATTGAAGAGATTGAACGTGAACATGCTAAGATTATAAAGTTGCCGCATTTAACTGAAGAAGAGAAGTATTTAATAGATCCAATCGTAGCCCCAACATCAGGATTGAGGATTCAGATCTTAGATGTTATAGAAAAAAATGGAGTAAAACAGTATTTATTACCAAAAAGAAAGTTATTTCTGTTTTTAAGAGTTTTTAAGGCTATAAGTATATTATATAAAGAACTAAAGAAAGGAATCAATTTAAAAGTTTTAATTGTTACAGATGATAGACCTACTAAGGACATATTGTTAACATATTGCTCTCAGATATTTGCATACGATTCTTACCAAATTTATTATCAAAAAGACGAACCAGGAAAATCAAGAATGTCATCACCTTATGGAGCTGCTTCGGTCGCGCTATTAGAGGAAATTAAATTAACAATTGTATTAACTGCTTCTCATAACGATTTAACTTGGAATGGAGTTAAGTTTTACATAGACTATCCAATTCCAATGTCAGGTGATATGTTTAAAGATATATCTAAAATTGCATTAGATCTTAAAGAAATTAATTTGAAAGCGACTTTTAAAACTGAGTTAATTGATATTGAACAAATGAACAATAACTATGTGATTCAGTTATTGTCAAAGGTTTTGACTTTAGAAAGTATTAAAGAAAGAAATATTGTAATTTGGCCATATTTAGGAAAAGCTAGAGGGATTGTTAACTTATTTCGACAACTTGGAGCTAAAGTGACTGTAATAGAAGAGGAAATAGACCCTCCAAATCCTATTAAAGAAATTCGAGAAGATAAATTAAAATCGGTTATGGAATCGAATAATTCTACCATCGCTTTACTATTGGATGCTGATCGGGACAGAATAGCACTTTATGTGAAGCAAAACGGTAAATACCAATTTTATATTCCGAATGAAATCTATTCTGCTATGCATAACATTTTAGCTAAAGAGTATAACAAAAAAATAATTAATGTTAGAACTATCCCTAGCGATTTAAGGGCAGATAATTCAAGCTACATCAATATATTAACTGGAGTTGGTTATAAACATTTAGGGATTATTTTATATTTCTTACTTGATATTCCTGTAGATCAATCCAAGGTTGATACTGCAATTCTTTATTTTGAAGATGAAGATAATACTCTAATAAAAATAAAAGAGCCGCAACCTTTAAAAGAAGAATTCTTTAAATTAATGAGTAGGGATGCTTTAAAAGAAGATCAGTTTCTAATTGTTATGTGGGAGGAATCTGGAGGTCATACGCTTAATGTATTAAATAGTGTATTGAATCAAACAGACCAAGATGTAAAATTTACCACAAGATTTCCACTTATTGCTGATAAATATCCTGTTCCTGCGTTAGTATTAGCTACAGAATTAATTGCGAGAGGACATATTATTTCAGAATCTATAGATTGGTCAATCAAAGGAATTAACAGAACAATTTCTGCTATTGATGAAGAAAAGGTTAAAATCATGAAAAATTTTGAGAAAAATGATAAAAAGTCTATAACAATTAACGGAAAGGAGTATCACGTTAACGCTTTATCAGATAATAATGGTATTATTGACATATTTCAACTAAAAAGTAATGATTCTACCCTTTATTTCCGACCAAGTGGGACTGGTCCCGAAGTCCGATTTTATATATTCGGTGCCAAAGAAACTCATTTATCAGAAATAAAAACAGTTCAAAATTTTGTAAAATCTAATTATTCTTAATCACAAGATTAATTTCAACTTACAACTAGTTCATATTAAAAATTTAATTGCAATAGAATATTTTCTCTAACTAATTATAATTATATCAATTATACTATTACAAGATTGGTTTTGACAAAAATTATGCAAGAAAAAATAATTGATGATAAAATCCTTGAAAAAATATCATTGGAAAATGTATTCAAGATTTTTAATGACAATGTTTTTCCAATGCTAAATGATGAGGAGAAAGCGTATTGCAATGAGCTCCAAACGTTCTGTTTAGACCTTCATCCTAAAATAGATAAATCTAAAGATGTATACATTCTTTTCCCTGAATTAGGAAAACATGGATACATGCAAAGAATTAATAAATGGAGAGATTTTACACCATACGGCATGAAGAAGGAAATCCTTTTAGGTACCCATCTTTCACTTCTTGATCCACAACTCGAATTAGCTCGTTTAGCAAGTGGTATTTTATGCGGAAATCCAACATTTCATTATTATACTCATGGTGGAACTGGCGATACGATTCAGAAAGTGCAAGATGAGCTAATGTCTGGACAAAAAATAGGATGTATTGGAATAACTGAGCCTGAGAGAGGTTCTGATGCGGTTAATATGACAACAGTAGCTACTAAAACAGACGATGGCGTCTTATATAATGGTGAGAAAGTCTATACCACTAATGGGCCAAAAGCCGATTACTTCTGTGCTTATGGAGTATATAATAAAGAGGATCCGCGAAGTACAATGGTACAAGCCATGATAAAGCGAGAATTTGGGGTTAAAACAGAACGTTTAAAAATCAATTCGGTACCAAGAGTTCACATTGCTCATACTTTCTTTCAAAACGTAAGGATTCCTAAAGATTATATCTTGGCTGATGATGGATTAGGTTACACTAGATTATTCGAGGGATTAGTTCCAGAAAGGCTAGGAATTATGGGATCAGGTATAGGAATTTGCTGGTCTGGATTAATCTATGGGATTATCTACACTAACCTAAGGAAGCAATTTGGAAAGCCTGTAATTAATTATCAAGGTGTTGGGTATGGGCTTGCGGATTTACTAACTAAAGCTACAGCAGCTACAAGCTTAGCTTTACAGTCAGCAACGATTTATGATGATAAAATATTGTTTGCAGATAAACCGTCTAAAGAAGCAGAAAAATGGGTTGCAGGTATCTCGTCTCAAGGAAAGTATTACACAGCTAAGCTTACGCATGATATCTGCTATGAGGTTCAACAGCATATGGGCGGAGTTTCAGTAACTGACAACACACCGGTAGATGAATTAATGGATGTAAGTAAAATCGAAGAAGTTATCGGTGGGGCCCGAAATATACAACTTCTTCTAATCCAGTCTCAAATTCAAAGATATATGAGACTTCTCTAATTAATCCATATTTTTTAATTTTTTTTTTACCCTTATCATGAAATCTATTAATTAGAGTTATAATAGATCTTGAGATTGAATATCTAACACTTTAGCTAATTTTTGTTTTTTTCTCTCTATTAGTGGCCTAGCAGCTCTAGGTCGGTTTAACAAGGAATTAAAGAATAATTAAAAAAAAGATTGAATTACTTTTTTAAGATTTCTTTAGCAGAAAATAATAATCCGAGATCAAGTAAAATATCACCCACAACGAAAGTAATCATACTGCCTCCATAATATTGTATTACAATTTTATATCCGATAAATGTGACCCAAACTAGAGATCCCACAATCAATAACGCATACCACGCCCATTTTTCTCTTTTCTGAAAACCCTTTTGGACGATAAAGAGGACGAGGATTCCAATACCGCATACCATAAAGCCCATAACTTTTTTTTGTAATATAAAAATCTCCGCAAATGCTTGATCTATCTCAAAGTATTGTTGATATGTTAAACCTGTATACTCAAAAAAATCACTGATAAACATGATTTCCGTCACAAATATCATGAGTAAGCCCATTCCGATGATATACCATCCCATAAAATTCATAAAGAACGTTCCTAACTTCATATTATTCATAATTCTCACTTGAATATCTCAAAAAAGGTAGTAATCAATATTTGTTTTTACTTATTTAAATAAGTTATTTTCTTATGAGTTTGTTTAATATGTTTTAATAAAAAAGCAGACCAAAAATAGCGGTTATAATTGATTTTAAACTAATTCCAATTAAAAAACAAAAAATTATAATCTCAAAAATTTTTACGGGAATTTTAGGAGTGAATTTTTGTCCAAACTTCGTACCCAATAATATTACTGGAAATCCCAGAAGAAATAATAATAATAATTCATAAGGAAAGATACCCGTGATAAAATAAAATGGATTTCTGGCAATTGAAAGAGCAAATCCAATAGCCGCAAAATTTTCAATAAAACTTTCCCTATAGTGTCCTGTTTTTTCAAGTAATGCTACATTAAGGGGTCCAGCAGCGCTGATCAATGCAGTTAATAATCCGTAGGTAAATCCTCCAAAAAAAATGAGTGTTGATTTTGTATATAATTTTCTTTCCACCATTATTTCCTTATTTTTCTTATAATATTGATATAATTTCAGGCTAGAATACCCGAGAATAAAAATGCCAAGGATGAGTTCTATCCAATCCAATCCGAACCCGATAATAAGAAACGTGCCAAAGATTGTAGCAGGAATCCCTAAAGATAAAAATCGGACATAATATCCTTTATCTAAAAATTCCCGATACTTTATAAAATTGAGAAAAGATGTAAGAGTCCCCCAAAGATTAACCAATATCACTGCATTTTTAACCCCGATTAAGGGAGTAATAATCGGAATTAAAATCAATGCATCCGCAAATCCGATGATACCGTAAACCATACTTGAGAAAAATATGGCAATTAACGAAAGATAAACAATCATATAGTGAATAATCCCTTATTTTCCAGATTCTGATGATAATTAAGTAAAATTATCGTACCTTATACTTTTTTGTTACCTTTCAGAAAAGTTAGATATCATCAAGTCTTTTCTGTTTAGTTTTTTCAATATTACCAAATAGTAATTCTTTATTCTTTTCTACAAATTTCCAACTAATTCCTTTTAATTTTTCTAAGGGGCCTCTTATTCCTTTTGGGTTTCCTGTTCTCGTAAACGTTATCTCTGTATGTTTAATGGCTTTTAACACTTTATAAGGTGTTTTATATTTTTCGATTAAAGATTGAGCTTTTTTTGGACCAATATCAACAAGTCCTTCAACTATATACGTTCTACGCTCATCTACAGTCATGGTCTTCGGAGCTTTTCTTGATAAGATAGTTGCCCCATCTCTGATTTGCTCCCGATAAGCAATCCGCTCTATAACAATTGCAGTATCTTCAATATTCCTCGTGGGAATGACTGCAATTCCCATTTTATATGAAATTTTAGAAAGTGCTCCATATATTGAAGATATCTTCATACCAGTATTTTCAAATACATTATCATTTAAACCTTCTAAAATAAGAATTGGCGTCGGATACGTATCTTTTAATCTCATTAATTGTTCAAATAACCTATTATCAATAATTGATGCCACAAAATCAAAACCCTCTTTCCTTTCTATTGCAACCTCTTCAGAAACAATGATATCAGCAATATCTAATTGTTTTGCCTCATATTGTATATGAGGATACTTTTCATTAAATATACTCATAAGTTTCCGTTCTCTATTGTCTATAAAGATTTTTAGAAGGTTATTCTGGCTCATTTTACATCAATGATATGTTAATAATTCTTAATATTCAATATAATATCAATCTATAAAAATAAAAAATAAATTTCAAGAGTATGCAAACAAATTGATTTTATTCTTCTTTTTTTAATTTTTTTGGTTTATAAATAATTAATATAAGGATGATTGCAATTAATGTAATAAAGAAACTGATCCATCGTCCATAATCAGAAACCCAATAGGGAATAAAAGCACCGGACATATTTGCGGCGAGATGAATAAGCAATGCTACTGCTATACTTCTTCCTGTGTTGTTATGCAACCATGTATAAATAATTGAGGAAAGTGTGAGAATAATCAAATTTTGGTAAAAGGGGACAGCTTGTTGAGTCGTACCCGGAATAAAATGGAGTGGAAGGTGCCACAATCCCCATATTAATCCTAAAATGATGCTAGAAGTTAATGCATTCCACCTTGATTGCAATCTATCAAGCGCATATCCACGCCATCCATATTCTTCTCCTAATGGTCCTCCAGTAAAAAAGATGATAAATAAAAGAGGTATAAACATTACTAAAGATGTAGCATAGCTCAGAACCCATGTACCATCAATAAAAATTACTAGTAGAAGTGATAGAAGTGCGATAAAAGGAATCAATCCTAAAATTGGTATTAACCATAGTTTTTTAAATTTAAAATTCCATCCTCTCTTTAATAATGCTTTTAACTCTACTTTTCCTCCCTTAATAGCAGTTAATATAAGTGCTGCAATTGTTGGACCAAAATTAGCAAACATACTCAAAAACAAGAGAAACTCAGGAACTACGAAACCTATTGAATTTAGGATAGGGGATAACCAGAGTAACCACGACCACAAGAATGTAATACTAAAAAATAAGATGAGTTCATTTAAGCCTTTTTTTCTACTTTCATTCAACTTGATTTAGTCCTAATTGTTTATATTGGTTGAATTTAAGATATGTAATTATATTTTTAATATTAAATAATCGATTTTGAATTATTATGAATATCAGTATTACTAAACCTATCCCTTCAGAAATTGAAACAATTGGCTCGTTAAATAACACATAGAGCCATAATCCAAAAGGATCATCAATATAGATAAAATCGTAATCAATAAAAGGATAAAATAAAGGCACTTCAGGTAGATCTAAAACTAAATGGAACAGTAAGCCAATAAGAAAGGGAATTGATATAGATTTCTTCCCTCGTACAGCTAAATGTACAATAATAAAACTTATTAAAACAAACAACAAAGTATGCGATATACCCCTTCCAGATCCAATACCCATAAACAGAAGAGACTTATCAACAATATCAGCTAGTAAGGAACCAACAACTAAAGATATACGATTAAAATCATACTTTTTCTTTATTTGTGGAATTTCGAACAGAAGTAAGGGAATTGCTATGTGAAATATTGGAAAAATAAAAACATCCCTCAACTAAATTCTATATATAAAACGAATAACTGCAATAATTTCAGGCAAATAAAAAAGTATTATCAATAATATAACAAATTCTATTGAAATTTGGAGGGCTCGCTTTATTAGATGACCATAGGTCATAATTTCTTCTTTATATTCTAATTCATCCATAGTGATTAATCAAACTTGAATTCTTTTAGAATTTCCTCAACAGTATAATTTTGATGCACAATTTTAGATAGAGCACTCACTAATTTAGTAGGGTCTTCTGATTGGAATACATTTCGACCAAAAGCAACTCCAGCCCCTCCTGCTTGAAGAGAATCGTAAACCACTTGAAGTAATTCAGGTATAGTGTCCATTTTAGGTCCTCCAGCAATAATTACGGGAATATGTACACTCTTCACAATATATTTAAACGAATCAATATCTCCTGTGTAATTAGTTTTCACAATATCTGCTCCTAACTCCGTCCCAGCTCTCACAGCAATATTCACTACGTCTGGATTGTTTTCATCCTCTATCTTTTTTCCTCTTGGGTACATCATCGCGATTAATGGCATGCCCCATTCTCTAGCGGATTCAACAACTTTATGTGCATCTTGAAGCATTTCAGGTTCTTCATCTGCACCAATATTTATATGGATAGAAACTGCATCAGCTCCCATTTTGAGAGCTCTTTCTACAGAGCATACAAGCACTTTTCTGTTCGGATCTGGAGTTAAATTGGTAGCCCCTGAAAGATGAATAATTAAACCAATATCCTTTCCATATTGACGATGTCCTGCACCCACATTTCCTGAGTGCATCAAAACCGCATTCGCACCCCCCAGAGATACTTTATCAACCATCGCAGCAATATCTTCTAATCCCTTGATGGTACCCATAGTTAGACCGTGATCCATAGGAATAATTATCGTTCTTTTACTTTTACGATCAATTATTCGCTCTATTCTTATGCTCTTTCCTAATTGCATATTTTATTCTCTATTTTCTGAACTTGAATTATTCAATATTAATGAGAGGAAAAATATAAAATTATACTAATATAATAAAAAACATATTTACCATGGTCGTCGAAGTGTGGTTGGTCTACTCATATCTGACTTTTCAGGATAATCCAGATTATAATGAATCCCACGACTTTCCTTTCTTGAAATAGCACTTACTATAATAAGTTTTGCTACGGTAGCTAAATTTCTTAACTCAATTAAATTTTTCTCTATTTGGAAATCCCAATAATATTGGTCTATCTCGTCCAATAACAAATTGATCCTTTTCTTCGCTCTTTGAAGTCTCAGATCTGTTCGAACTATTCCTACATAATTCCACATAAATCTCCGAATCTCATCCCAATTCTGAGTAAGAATAACGGCTTCAGTAGAGGGTACGGCATTACCAGGTTCCCATTCTTCAAATTCATTAAATTTTAATACGTTTAACTTATTTTTTATTTTATTTGCGCACTCATGAGCACATACAAGCCCTTCTAATAATGAATTGCTCGCCAACCTATTAGCTCCATGTAGACCTGTACAAGAAGATTCGCCAATTACATAAAGGTTTTTAACTTTAGTAGAGCCATCGATTTTTGTTAAGACACCACCACAACAATAATGTGCAGCAGGGACTACAGGAATAGGTTCTTTTGTAATGTCAATATTGAACTTTAAACAAGTCTCATATACGCCTGGAAAATGAGTTTTAATAAAATTCGAATTGCGATAAGATGCAATATCCAAATAAACATAATCGTCACCCGTTCTTTTGAGCTCCGCATCAATAGCTCTAGATACGACATCACGGGGGGCCAACTCTTTTAAAGGATGATATTTTTGCATAAACTTATTTCCCTTGATATCTTTGAGAATTGCCCCCTCCCCTCGCATCGCCTCAGTTATTAATAGTGATTTTGCATAAGGATGATAAAGACATGTTGGGTGGAATTGATAGAATTCCATATTTGCAATTATAGCACCAGCTCGGTATGCCATTGCGATGCCATCTCCTGATGCAACATCCGGGTTAGTCGTATAGAGATATATTTTTCCAGCCCCACCTGTTGCTAAAATAGTAGATTTAGCGGCGATATTATGAATTTCTCCAGATTTCTGGTCCAATACATAAGCTCCATAGCATTCAAAATTCTTGGCATAAAGATTAATTGCGCACCAAAATTCTTTTATATCAACATTTTTTAATTTCTTAACCTGTTCAATTAATTTTTGCTCAATACTTTGACCGGTTAAATCATTAACATGCAAAATTCTCCGTTCAGAATGACCTCCCTCCTTACCAAGATCATATTGTCCATTTTCATTCCTTGTAAACAATACGCCTAAATCAATCAGTTCTTGGATTCTTTCTGGGGCTTTAGTAATAATAGATCTTACAACTTGCTCATCGCATAACCCATCACCTGCAATCAAGGTATCTTGGACATGTTTTTCGAAGCTGTCATTTTCATTCCAAACACAAGCGATACCACCTTGTGCATAATACGTATTACATTCTGTTACATTCTCTTTAGTGATTAATAAAATCTGAACATCTGGGGCTAACTTGGTTAATTTAACAGCTAATGATAATCCAGAGATTCCTCCTCCAATTATTAGAATATCAGTTTTAATTATCAATTAAATCTTAAGGTTTTGTCCTAACGCTTTTTTTAAATTCTATTAACAAACCAAAATTAAATTAAAGTTTTATATCTTTTTGTCTTGAACCATAATTTTTTTTTGGTTTATACTACTTTCATAAAAGATGATAAAAAAACCCATTAAGAATGTTCTTTGGGTGTGTTTTGGAAATACTTCACGTAGCCCCTTAGCATTAGGACTATCTCTTTGGCTTAAAAATACAAAATATAAAGAAGAATTAAAGGAAATCCATTTTGATTCTGCAGGGTTCGTAAATGTTTTTAAAACGGCTCAACCAGAAACCATAGCCTATTTAAATACGAAAAATGTTGATTTTAGCAATTTTCGTGGTAAAATCATGGATAAAGAACTGTTAAAAAAACAAGATTTAATACTAGTTATGGAATCCTACCACTTAAAACGCCTATTAAGAAAATTTAAACATGTAAAAAATATCAATAAAAGATCGTTTTTATTATTAGATTTTGCTGGAGAGAAAGAGAACCTAGATATTTCTGATCCGGTTAATTTTGGAATTGAAGTATATAATGAAGTTATCGAAGCAGTAGAGAGAGGAGTCATAAAATCAATTGAAAAGATTATTAAAATTAATAAAGGGGATTTAGCGCCAGAATGAATAAAATAAGAAACATTTTGTGGATATGTCTAGGAAATACAGCACGTTCTCCTGCCGCGGAATATTTAGCGCGCTATTACGCTCAGAAAAATGATCTTGATTTGAAATTTGAGAGTGCTGGTTTTATTAATGCCTTTTCTTATATGCAAAAAGAATCTAAAAAATATCTTGAATCTAAAGGTATCAAATCCTCTGACTTTAGGCCTCAATTAATCACTCGTAACTTACTAGAAAGACAAGATTTGATTTTAACGATGGAAGCGTCTCATGTAAGAGATATATTAAACAATTATAAGGATATTAAAGAATTAAAGAAAATTCTATTCACTCTGAAACAATTCAACGGTGAAACTGGAGATTTGGATATTATCGATCCCTATTATACTTCTCATTCAACATTTCTTAAAATACTTCGAATTATTGATGAGAATGTTATAAAAGCAATTGAAAGGATTAAAAAAATTAATAGTAGAGAAATATAATAGAAACTTGACCTTAAGATTCTTAAAAATAAAAATAAAAATAAACTAAATAAGTTAATTTTTATACTTACCTTAAGATAAGATTGTCTTATTACTAAAAATTTAAAATAATTCAATCTATTAGATTTTTTATAAGAATTAATGATATCTATTTTTCTTATGCATCAGATCACGATCAATAATACAATAATTGATTTACTTATTGGAGATTTGACCAAAATAGAGCATGACGCTTTAGTTATCCCTACAAATTCTCGACTTTTACCTAGTGGAAATGTAAGATGCAATGTATTAAGAAGTGCTGGTTCTACAGTTCAAGTAGAATGTAATAAAATAATTAGTGAAATGGCTAATATTCCTATTGGACACGCAGTAATGACCTCCGGAGGCAATTTGGATGTTAAGTTTATCATCCATGCTAGATCAGGTCATGATCAAAAAAAGTTAATGTTAGCAGTATGGAATTCTATGAAATTAGCTGATGAGAAGGGTTTAATATCAATAATCTTTCCGCCAATATCCAAAGATGTTTTGGGATTTACTACTCAACTTTCTGCTAAAATTATGATACCTACTATTAAAAAGTTTTTAACAGAAAAAAAAAAACATTTGCAGAAAGTGTCAATCTGCCTTGAAACGCTTCCCGATTATAAAGATTTCGAAAAAGTATTATCTGATGGATTATAAAAGTTATTGAAACTACGCTAGGATTAAAAAGCACTTTGTTATTCGAAATAATTTGAGTCTGAAAAGCTAGCTTAAATATTAGAAAATTCTATCTGCAATCTATAAACTGAAATTCTTTTAATAAGCTTCAATTTTTAAAAGCTTAAAGTTTTTTTCAAAATCTAAAAGTTCAATCTTGATTTACTTAATAACCCGAATTTAAATGAATATAAAGATTTAAAATATTACAATAGATTATTTATTCAAAATTAATTTTTTAATGTTATTAAGATTTTGATAAAATAATTATAATATTTACACATCTACAATATTTTTTATTAGATTAGGGGATTGTCAGATGGAACTAGAAAAAATAAATGAAAGATTGAAAAATGAACCTTCGAATATCAATCCACTTAAAGGATATGAAATAATTTGCGAAGCGATGGTTTATAAAATATTGGATATTTTCGGAAAAAATAGCCTTTTATCCATGCTTTACCAAACAGGAGCTGGTCCTGGAGAAGTTATCGCAAATAGAATCAAACTAAATTACGGTAAGGACCAATTTGAGATAATTGAAGCGTTAGAGATTCTCATCTCTGAGTTAAAAGAATTTTACTCTATACAAATACAAACCATAGAAGAAAATCCAGAATTTATAAGAGTTGTTTTACAAAATCATTGCTTCTTAAGAGAATCCATAAAGAGAAGGGGTAAATTACAATTTGGTAAAGCCTTCTGTAGAGTAAACAAAGGATATTTCGAAACAGCTCTTAAAAAATTAATAGGTAATAAAATGAAAAGGATTGACATAAGATTTCTTCGCAATGTACCAGAAAAAGATGTTTGTTTAGAAGAATTGATTTTTTATTTATGAATTAAGTAAAAAGTAAATATAATAATTCTTAACACTTTTCTGGATGTAATTGGCAAAATTTTAGTGAAGAAACTAAATCATCTTCTCCAATAAAACCTAATACATAATTCTCTCCGCTTTCTTGAACAGCAATTAAATGTGGTTTTGTACTCATATTCACTAATTTCTTCATTGCTTCTTTTCCCGTGTCTTTTTCATCAATTCTTGGAAAATTCGATACACTTCTCATCGCATAACCTATAATATATTCTGATCTCTGATAAGAAGGAATTCTTCGAATATCATCAATATGGATTATTCCAACAATTCTGCCCCCTTTCGAAACTGGGAAATAAGACTTCTTATAGATCATAAAATAATTACTTAATGCCTCGCTGATGGTTATGTCAAATGGTATTTCTAAAATCGGCATACTAATCATATCTTTTGCACTTATTTTCGCAAGGGTAACCTCATTAACAATCTGTAAATAAGATTGTTTTGTCTGATTATTCAAAAAAGAACCTATTATAATTAACCAAAATCCATTTAAAAAGCCAAATAGTAGTATCTGTATAAATCCATAGGCCATTAGACCGTAAGCAAAAAAGCTACCAATCTTAGAAGCAGTCTTTGTAGCAGAAATTATATCCTGTCTTCTATACCATAAAAAAGCTCTTAATATTCGTCCACCATCGACTGGAAACGCTGGAAGTAAATTAAAGAAACCTAATCCAATATTAGAAATTCCCGTATAAAACAGGGGCACAAAAAGAAGAGTAGGTAATTCATTAGGAAATAGAAACACAATCAATAGAAATAACCCTCCAATCATAAGACTGGTTAATGGACCTACTGCAGCAATTAACATCTCACTTTTAGGCGTTCTCGGTTCTTCTTCAATCTTAGAGACTCCTCCAAAGAGATATAATTCAATTTCAGTAACTTTCAATCCATATTTCTGAGCAACAATTGAATGCATCAATTCATGGGCTAATATCGAAAACAATATAATAAAACCACTCATGATACCTACTAAAAATAAGTCAAATAAAGAAGCATTCAGAACTATACTAAAGTAAAAATTTGCTGCATAAAATCCAACTAAACCTACTATAAATAAAGTACTAAAACGTAATTTGATATCAATTCCATAAAATCTTGCAATTTTCATAGTATTTTACACCTCTGACTATATAGAATAAAAAACGTTATTAATCTCTTCACCTTTTTTTTTGAAAGCCTTTTGAGTTAAAATATTATACAATTAAAGCGTATTTTCTCAATTTGTTTAAATTTTAAATTCAAAATTGAGTGAATGGTGATGAAAAGAATAGTATTTTTGTAGAATTAGATCATATCATTTTACCATTTCAGATAATGAAATGTCAAAATTAAAAAAAAAAATAAGATTCTATAATATGTCTATTTAAAATTCAAAAATAAAAAATGAGGATTAAAATGGTTGAAGTTAAAAATATTTTAGTGCTAGGCGCAGGATTAATGGGTTCAGGAATCGGCCAAGTTGCGCTCCAAGCAGGATATAATGTTACAATGGTAGATGTCGACGATAAGTTTGTTAATAGTGGAGTTGCTAAAATTGAAGAAGGTTTGAAAAAGCTTGAAGCGAAAGGAACACTAGGAGAAGGTGTTACTGCCTCTGCTTTGTTGGCAAAATGCAATAAGTCCACCAATCTTGCTTCTGCAGTGAAAAATGCAGACATTGTCATTGAAGCCGTCGTTGAAAAAATGGATGTGAAACAGAAGGTTTGTAAAACAACGATGGATAATGGACCAAAGCATGTAATATTTGCATCTAATACCTCCACGATGAGTATCACGGAAATAGGAAAAGATAGTGGAGCACCGGATAGAGTATGCGGAATGCACTTTTTCAATCCCGTCCCCCTAATGAGATGCATTGAAGTAATTAAAGGGGCAAACACTTCAGAAGAAACTTTCGAAACTGCAATGAAAATTGCCGAAAAATTGCCATGTCTGCGTGGACAACGATTAATCGCTCCCGTATTAAAAGATAAACCCGGTTTTATTGTGAATAGATTGAATGCTCCAGCGCAGATCTATTTAAATTGGATATTCGATCAAGCTAAGGAAAAAGGAATAGCGTGGGAAAGAATTGATGCCGATGCAGGAGGAAAGATGCCGATGGGACCTTGCACCTTAGCAGATTATGTGGGTTTGGATACAATGATACATGTCGCTGGTTATTATAAAGAAACACTTTCTCCAGATTTCGAACCTGCTAAAGTTGTCAAAGAATTAGTTGCTGTAGGTAACCTTGGGGCTAAAACTGGCAAAGGCTTTTATGATTGGAGCAAGGGTAGGGATGCTATCAGTGAAAAGGTGAAAAATGCTCAACCTGCTGGCTTGTTTAATTTAGAAAACACCATGGCGATAATGTTAAATGAAGGCTGCCGAATTTTAGAGGAGGGAGTTGCTTCAGGATTCAAGATTATTGATGATGCAAACATGGCTGGTATGAATACTCCCGGACCATTCAGTGGGGGGAAAAATAACTATGAGAAATGGAGCAAAATGTTAAATGAATTAGCTGATGCAACTGGTAAAAATTACTTTAGGCCCTGTGAATTGATGAAAAGTGGTGGCTTTACTAAAATGAGGAAATAAAGACTGCCCTCAATTCTAACTTAATTATTTTTTCTCTTTTTTGATAAACTATATGATTATTAGTCCTACTTAAGAAGTTATTCACTTTTTTCAATAGTTTAATAATACATATTTGATTAATTTGAATTGTATTATTAATTTAAAAAACCAAATTAAGCCAGAAAGGTTGAGAAAATTATGGTTGATATTAAAAATGTTGTAGTTGTTGGAGCTGGTCAAATGGGCCATGGAATAGCACAAATGGCCCTAATGGCTAATTATAAGGTCACCCTTGTGGATATCAAGGATGAGTTTATCAACAATGGATATACAAAAATTAAAGAAGGTATGGAAAAGTTAGAAGCAAAAGGGAGCTTACCGGGGGGTAAATCAACATCAGATTTTATGGCGAATTGTAAAAAAACGACTGATTTAGCTTCGGCAGTAAAGGATGCAGATATTATGATTGAAGCGGTTATTGAAAAAATGGATGTTAAAAAACAAGTATTTAATACTTGTGGACAAAATGCTCCTGAACACTGCATTCTCGCTTCAAATACGTCTACTATGAGTATTACAGATATCGGAAAAGACTCAGGCAGACCTGATAAATGTATAGGAATGCATTTTTTCAATCCGGTTCCTTTAATGCGGTTAATCGAAGTAATATATAGTTCTAATTCATCAGACAACAGCGTCGAAAAAGGCATCAAATTCGCTGAAAGTATTCCTTGTCTTAGAGGAAAACGTTACATTGCGAAAGTATTGAAGGATAGGCCTGGTTTCATTTGTAATCGTATTACAGCGCCGGTTCAAATATACCAGAATTATGTTTTTGATCAATGTCTTGAAGAAGGAAAATCCTGGGATCAATTGGATAATGACTCTGCAGGTGGTGCTATGAGTATGACGGTATTAGCAGATTTTGTAGGAATCGATGTTTTATATCATGGTCAAATGTATTATTCTCAAACACTCTCCCCAGATTTCAAGCCTGGAAAAGTCATAACCCAACTTTATAATGAAGGTAACTTAGGTGCAAAAACAGGTCAAGGATTTCGCGATTGGTCTAAAGGAAGACCTGAGCCTGATAAAAGCGCAGGTAAAGCAAGAATATATAAAATGAAATATCCGATTGCAATAATGTTGAATGAAGCATGTAGAGTCTTAGAAGAGGGGATTACCACTAGTTGGCAGATTATTGATAATACGTTAATGGCAGGTATGAACATGCCAGGTCCAATGGCAGCAAATGTAAAAAATTCGGATAAACAAGTTGAAGTATTAAACGAACTAGTCGAATTGACCGGAAAACAATATTTAAAACCTTGCGAATTATTGAAATCTGGTAAATGGGTCGACATGAAATAATAACATTATGATCAATATTTTTCTTTTTTTTCCTTTTTTCAATCATTTCTAAAGTTCTGAAAAGATAAAGAGGCTTAATTTAATTTGAAAATTTTTAATTATACTAAATATAATACTAATTATCTCTAAAATAAAATCAATAAGAAACTAAAAATTCAAAAAAGAAATGAATTAGAGGGAAATAAAATGTCTGAAAAGAAGTTTAAAGATGTTGAAGTAGAAAAAGTGGAAGATGGCAATTATGCAGTCATATCTATAAATAGACCTGATAAGTTGAATGCTCTAACAACCGATACTTTAAGAGAAATTTACGAAGCTATGGAACAATTTGAGGTTGATAGTAGCGTACGATGTATTGTTCTCCGTGGAACTAAGAATGTTACTAAGAAACCCGCTTTCTCTGCTGGTGCTGATTTAGCAGCAGGTATGGGAAAAGGTTTAAAACCTAACATTCCATCACACATGGCAATAGGTATGCAACAAAAGCACAAATATTATACGTTAATTGAACAATTTATAAAACCGGTAATTGCAGCAGTAGATGGATTTGCTTTAGGTGGTGGATGTGAATTAACTTTAGTATGTGATATTGTGATAGCAACAAGAAGGTCCTCATTCGGATTTCCTGAAATAGCAAGAGGTATCTTTCCGGCAAACGGTGGGACCCAAAGAATGGCTCGCCGTGTTGGTGTAGCAAGAGCTTTGAAAATGTGCCTTTTTGGTCAACCAGAATCTGCGGAAACTATGCATAATTGGGGTTATGTAAGCTTTTTATGTAATGAAGGAGAGGAGTTTGAAAAATTAATTCATGAAAAGGCATCTTGGTTAGGAAATGCTGCCACTACGAGCTTGTATGTTATCAAAAAAGCGGTAAAATTTGGAACCCAAATCCCTATTGAAATAGGAAATATTTTTGAAATGTTAGGATTTGGTGTTAATGCAGGGTCTAAAGATGTTAATGAAGGTATAATGGCCTTCTTACAAAAACGAGAACCCAAATTTACCGGTGGAATGTAAAAAAAAATAATTTTTATTTTTTTTATTCTTATTAGATTAAATTTATTAAAGTTAGAATATAAAATTACAGCAATTAGTCCTTTTCTGTGGATCATGTTTGATGAAATTGAAATTGTCAATGAAATAAATGAAGGAGATCTTTTTTTAAGAAAAATTTCTAAAAATGATGTACACTTTTTTTATGAAAGCCTTAAAGTAAGAGAGATGGTAGGATATTTATCCCTAGGCCCTTTAAGATCATTAGAACATGCGAGAAGATTGATTAAAAATTATTTAAAAGCTTGGGATAAATACCAACAATTTAATTATATAATCGAATTATATCAACATAGAAATCCTGAAAAAATAGGTTCTGTAAGTTTATGGAACGTAAGTTGGTTGCATAGTCGTTCGGGGCTAGGGATTTGGCTATTACCCGAATATTGGAATAGAGGTATTGGAAAGACGGTTCTAAAACTCATTAAAAATATCGCATTCATCCATTTGAAGCTACATAGAATTGAAGCTCATGTCGCTGTTGAAAATCTTAGGTCTATAAAATTATTTTCAAATTCTAATTTTAAAAATGAAGGTAGACTAAGCGAATACCTCAATATTAACGATAAATTTCAAGATGCTTACATTTTTGCCTGCCTAAGTAGTTAAAACGCTTCAGGATTCAAAAGGGAAGGTTTTGTATCCCCCTTAGAATTTATTAAAGAATCAAGTTCTTCTGAAAAGGATTTGAATGGAGTAATATTTCCCTTAAATGTCTTTAATTCAGTGTTATACCGAGCCACAAATTTTTCCAGGATAATAGATGCACAATTATCAGTTGCAGTCTTCTTACTTCTATTTTCATCTGTTTCTGCATCACATTTTAGAATTAGATGGAGATTAGAGGGAGTATGGGTATAAAAATAAAATACACTTTTGTCCATTTTTAAGGAATTTAAGCTTTCTTTAAATCCATATTTAGTAAACCGGCAGATTTGATCAAAATAACTCGCAATTAATTGATAATTATATTTATCAATAGGGCTAATACCGATGCTATAATGAAAAATTGGGATTCCTTTATCATTAAGAATCATGATTTCTTGTATCAATGTTCATCGAAAAATTCTATTAATTGATAAATATTTAATACCTTCCCTTATGATCCATATCTTTCTTAAAATTAATTAAAGTGGTTATTAACCCCAAAATAAAGTATAGCTACTTCATAATTTGGGAAAAAAGATTCATATAAAATTAGATTATATTTCTTAATTGGATTACAATTTCTTCAAATTTTTCCAAAGCATTTGGATAATCTCCCTTTTTCAAGGCTCGAACAGCCTTAATATTTAATACTTTCACATAATCCTTAACTTCCTGTCCCGCTCTTATTCTTTTTATTTTATTCTCGATTTCTTCAATATATTTTGTATATCTTTCTAAATGTTGTGATTTTCCAATAAATCGTGAGATTTTAATAATTTGGTTTATATTATTAATAGCTATTTGAAATAGATTGTTCGATACATTATCATTAACTTTCTTTTCTAGTTCAATTAATTCAAGTTCTAATTTTTTGTATTTAGCTTCGGCATCTAACACATTTTTTAACTTGTTTTCTAATACGGTTAAGTGGTCAAAAAAATCTTTTAACTTCACTGTTTCTATTAAATTCTTCAATAATATTTTTGCTGGCTCAAATTGATATTTATCCGTTAATTCTGACACACTCTTCAAGGCACCTTCTATTTGATTGCCGATATCAATCTGATTTTTAAGTGCAATAAACATTGCTTCAGAAGTTTCCCACCTTTTCAATAACTCCTCATTTTTTAGATTTCTTAAAAGGGGCTTAGCTTTGTCTAATACATTCTTCGCTAAAACCAAATTATTAGTACTTAAATAACTATTTAATTGAATTTCTAACGGTTCAAGTTGTTTTTTCAAGCTTGATTCTTTAATATTATATTCATTCCAATTGCTTTCATCAGTTTGAATAAACTGTTGAACAACATCTATTTCCTGTAGCTTAATATGTTTTTCCAGTTTTTCTCTAAAGCCAATAACTAATTGATGTGCATCCTGAAGTTTCTCATCTCTAATTAGTGCCTCATATTTTTGTTTGATAGTTTCAAACTCATCCATTATTATGGATAAACGATCCTCTTCTTTGATTTTTTTATAAATTTCTCCTATAAAATCACTTTCTTCTCTCGCTACCGAATACAGCTTTGCCTTTTCCGCAATATCAATTATTTTTTCTGAAACTTTAATAGCCTCATCAAATTTTCCCATAAGATAATGATTATTTGCAATTACTTTTAATTCATCTATTTCTGATAAAATCAACAGTTTTTTTGTATTATCTTGTTCCATCTTTTTAATTATACCTCTTTTATTCTCTAATAAAAATTTTTTAACTCTTTAATAATAACTTCAAAACGTTTTAACGCATCCTCTAAATTACCTTTATCAATTTGTTCAATTGCGGCATTATTTAGGTGAAAAATTTCTTCCAATTTTTCTTCTTGAAGTTTTAATAATTTCTCCTCATTTTTTATCCACTTGGATATTACATTTTCATCAATTATTTTTATTGTTTCCTTCTTAGCACTAGATAATAGATTTTTAGCATCATAAAGATTTCTCTCAATTAATGCTTTATTAAATTGCCTTTCTACATCATCTAGATTTTCTTTTATTTCCTTTTCTTTAACTTTTAAAGAATAGATCATATTTTCATCTTTTAGGAGTAATTGTTGCGCTTTAGGAATTGACGACAAATTATATTGCGCCTCAAATTTTAGTTTAAAATCCTTAACCATTTTATGAGCTTCTTGATGGTATTCCATTTTAATTAATTGGTTGAATTCATCGAGAACTTTTTTAGCTTCAGATTCTATTTGGGAGATTAGCTCTGATTTTGTGGATCTTGAGCTTGCTTCTTCTATTAAATCAATTTGATCTTGCTCTAGAGTATTATCATTAATTTGTTCAGCAATTTCTTTTATTCTTTCAGCAAATTTGATCACATTTTCAAAATTCTCGGAAATAAAAGCATTATCCGCTTTCTCTTTCAATTTATTTATCTCGGAGAGTGAAGGTAATAAATTAGTCTCAAGTTTAGCTATTCGTCGACTTAACTCTTTATTAGTAATTTGTAATAATTCTAAGAAATCAGCTGTTTCGAAACCAGATTCAACAGTGATTGTTCGTAGAATTATCAAATTGGGTTCATAATCCGCTAGTATTTCACGCACTTTTGGTATATGATTTTTAAGGTTTTGAGATGCTTTTTTTCCAATCCAAATATATATCCTTTTCTGACTCGGAAGATAAAATAGCAAAACGTCAAATAACGTAAAATTATTGAGTAAATTATCATTTGGGAGTCTTTTTGCTTTTCCGGAATATGTTAATTTATAAATTTTTATACCTGAATTCATAAAGATATGTTATTTTTTCTAATTTTTATTTTCTAATTAAATAATATTTTTAATTGCGGTTCAAAAATTTTATTGTATATGAATAAATAATTGATTAGTATTAAAAATTAATTTAAATCGGAATATGGTTAAGTTATAATCTATTTGGGAGTAGTTTTCAGTAATTATTTTGTAATCTTAAAGTTTTTAGCTTCACTTTTTTGGCTATGACTTATTTAATAAAATTAACTATTTGATATTATTCAAATTTCTAAAATGAATATTGTTTCACGCTATTAGATGATTAAACTAAAAGAATAAAAAATAAGAATAAATGTTTTATTCAGATTATTTTTTTACCAAAATCTTCTCTGTAGTTCCGGATGGTTCGGAAGCTTTAATACGTACACCTTTTGATGCTTTATCTAATTCTGATTTATATGTCCCCTCAAACGCTTTATTCCGACTAATAATACTTACGCTTGGAGCTTTTGTTCGTCTTAATGTTTTACTATATTTACGAACTTTTCTTACAGGTTTTGGATACTTTAAGATCTTTTGATATAAAATTAAGTATGTGACCAATGCCGCTGCAGCAATGGCGCCTATAATGGCTAAGGCTTGAAAAAGATATAACTCTTCTGGAGGTCTGATGACACTTATGACTATCTCATAGCTCTCGAAATCATAATTATCCCCTTTATAAGCAGTTATTATTAATGAATAACTTCCTTCTGGAATGTTCGTCAAAGTTACCGTATAAATACCATCATTATTACTATCACTAAGAGATCCATCCCCAAAAACCCATCTATAATTTACTTCAGCGCCTTTAATTGTTCCTCCAAAATCTAAATCATCCAAGACTATATTTAAGGTAATACTTTCACCAGGTTTTATTACAAACGTGGATTCTTTCGATAAAGTTGTTATGTTAGTACTTATTCTTTTCACACTTAAGTACATTTTCTGAATAATGAATAATTCAAAATTTGCTCTTTCAGCAATTATGGTAAAAATACTTAGACCTACTCCCAATTGTGATGTGTTTATTGTCATAGAATATTGAGTATATACAAGATTCTCGGTCAAGAATCCCGTAAGGTCTCCGCTTAGTTGAACTGTTGCCCCATCAATAGGGATACCCGTTCGATTATCGTAGTAATTAAGTGTTACATTCAAAAAACTACCAATCGTTAGTTCGATATACGGATCACTTGTTTTTAGAGCTCCGTTTAGAAACAAAATCCCATCTGATTGTCTTTCAACAACTTGTATGAAAAATTCTATTAGTGCAGTTTGAAAATTAGGTAATTGAGCCCGGATCATTATTCGATTTAAGGTACTACTTAAATCAAGAATATTTATAGTTATATTATAATGCTCGTTTAAAGCATCCTCAGTTAATACCGCACCTCCGATTAAATCAACTGTTGCTCCACTTAGAAAGTTCGTTGTGATTGCATCTAGGTATTTAACTGTTATATTCAATTTATCTGTTACTTCTAGTTGTATAGTCTGACCATTAAGATATTGAGTTCCATTAAGATATAATAATAATTGCGTATTCTTTTCATTTATGATAAGGGTTATCAATTCCGATGATAAAGTGTAATTAGTCTGTTTGGCTGAAATAGTTAAAAATTTAACTCCTGCTCCTAAATCTTCTGCCAATATAGAAATATTATATTGATCTAAAACTGGATGTTTAGTTAAATTTTGAGGGACGCCAGATTCAATTAGTCTGACATTAGCTAAATCAATAAATGAATCTGTACCTAAATCCTTATAAAGAACAGTTATATTCAATTCTTCTCCAATAGCTATAGTATAAAAGTCAAAAGTAGACGACAGAGTACCGTTTAGATAAACGTCAATAAACGCATCTCTTTCAATAACTGATATAGATATTATGCGCGTAGCTAAAGTATAGTTCTCCTTCGTAGCTGAAATAGTCAGGAAATTAACTCCAAGCTTAAGGATTTCAGTATCTATAACTAAAGAATATT
>RDOE01000050.1 GCA_011364975.1 Promethearchaeota archaeon
AGCAAATTCCAATCGCAAGAAGGCCAAATTTAGGGATAAAGAAAAATGATCCCACTATTGTTAAAGTAGTTACATTTATATTTATGATCAGAATGGGTTTCAACTGATGCTTGAGTCTGAAATAAAAAATGAAAAATGTATTAATTGAGGCTGGGATCGCAGCTATAGCCAAAATTAATAATAGCTCAAAACCAAATATAGCATAATTTCCTCCAAATAGCTGTAATAAGAATTTTCCAAAAAAGAAAATACCTAAAACAGCAGGGATTATTAAAATTGTCATTAAAACGATAGCTTGTTTTTGATTTGCATGTTTTTTTCCTGTAGCGCTTGCTTCTTCAATCATGAAGGAAGCACCAATTCCCTCGGGCATAGCTAAAATCATATTTCCAATCATCCAAGAGACATAGAAATATGCACTGTACTCTGGTGAAAGCAATTCTAATACAAGTATGGGAAGAAAAGATCTTGGAAAAATTGATAGTAAATTAGCAATGTAATTTCCTAAAGCAAAAATACTCATTTCAGAAATTTTTGATAAGTCTATATGAAATTTAGGATTAAAATCTTTAATTGCTATTGGAAGACCGAACTTCCAAAGGCATAAAGTTACAATCCAAATTGCTAGGCTAGTACCTAATATCAATCCGATAGCACCGAGATTGACTAGGAATATGCAAATAGGTATCTTGACTAAAATTACAATTATAGTTCTCACAAATACTAAAAAAGAGACTCTTAGTCCAGCAAAGGTTGCGCCTAAAATTGAAGACAGATCATTAGCTATCACTAGTGTAAGAAGTATTACCATAAATAAGATTTGATTATTCAAATTAGAATACTCGGAACTTATTAAAAAAAGGATAGAAAAACCGATAATGCTTATGATGACTGATGAAATCAGAATTATCAGAGTCGATGAGATGATTAAATCAGTTTTAGATTTATTGTAATCTGGTAAATAACGTCGAAGTCCTTCTTCAAGTCCAAAACGGGAGAATAGGGCCAACCAAACGCTCATGGTTATCAAAGAGGTTGCAATACCAATTTCAGCCTCATTATAAACATTAGTCATTATGGTCCAAAAAAGAAAATTTATAGGGGCGCTTCCTATTGATGCGGTCATTAGGAAAAACGCATTTAAAACGAGGGGGTTTAAAAATCTAGCAAATAACTTCTGTTTTACTATAGCCATTGGTACACCCGTTTTAAATAGATGCCTCTTCAATTATCAAGAAAGATATTTCATTTATTAGTTCAATTAAATCCTTTGGTTAACCAGCGAAATCCGAAGATGATAGAAGCAATATAAATGGAAGATAATCCTAATGCATATAAAATTACAAAAAATTCCGTTAAAGATAAAATAAACGCAATATAGTATAGAAAGTAACAATAGGGAGCTATAAAAATATTTGAATATAAAATTAATAGATAGTACGTTAAATTTCGGTTACTTCTCTTAATAGTCTTACTAATTTTCAAGTTTGGGTCATTGCTGGAATTTCTTAATGCTCTATTCACAGATATCATATTTCTCTCAAACATTGATTTAGTTAAGCCAGAAATAAAACCCAGAATTAAAAATACAATTTCACCTGTCGTTTGATAAACAATCCAACCTATTAAGGGAAAAAAGACAGAAAATTGTATTTCATGACTTATCAGCTCTACTTGAAGACCAATCGGTGAAGCTGTTTTTCTAAATCTAGCAATTTCTCCATCAGAGTTATCTAATATGGTTCCAACTACAACAAAGAAAATAGAGATGATTATACCTATGATATTGTTTAATAGTAGGCAGAGAAATCCTATTATGACAATTACGGTCCCTAGGACTGAAACTTGATTTGCAGAAAAACCTAATCTAAGTAATACCTTCGTAAAGTAAATAGATGGATATCGCCATATCACAGTCTTGACTTCTGAATTCTCTCCATTATTTCCTTGGCAGATTTCCCTCAGTTCTTTTATAGATATAGTCACAAGCAATTCTCTCCTTTTATATTATAATGTTCTCGGTGCATTAATTGATAGATCTTCGGTATTTTTGAGAAGTTAATAAGTCTCACTATAAATATATTTTTTCCAAGATATGAAATGGATCTATTAAATGAAAATTGCTTTGTAGTCCATGAGTTAATCTTTTTAAAGCTAGTTAAATCAACTATTCAGAAACAAGGGATTATTTATTAAAAGACTTAATAAAGGACAGAATAATGTATAACTAGGATTTTTTCAATCATTTTGACTTATAAATCTTGATATAATCCCATATAATGGTTGATCCAGCTTTCCCTCCGATGAAAAAGGAAATTCGTCTTACAAGAAACGCCTGCTTAATTTTGATGGTATATAGCTCAAAATCAGATGTAGTATTGCAATAATTTATTTCATATTTCTTCTCTCCAATCCAAGGAGCTAGAGTTGGATGGATTTCATACAAACTGAAACCCCAATACGCGCTATTAGGGGAAGTCAACCGTGCTTGAACAATAATATATTCTGAGGCATTTATCCATACAGAAAAATCAAAATGAGATTTAATATGAGCCATTTCATTATTCTCAAGTGCTGCTGGGGTTACTATTGTTTGAAAAAAAGATCTATTTACGATATTAATTTCAATAAAAGTAGGGGAATAATTTTCTATAGAAATGAGATCATTAAAATCATTTTGATAATAATCTTGATATAAAAGCGGTCCTGTTCCAATCGAAACATTTCTATTGATGTAGAGTTCTATAGAGGCCCACGACAAAGGAAATATGCACAAAAATAGAATACAAACAAGTTTTAATGTTTTTAAATTAATTTTTGAGTTGATAGTCTTTGACGCATAAACAAGAGGAATCCAAGATATTGGCAGCCAATAACGAAGACCCGAGGCCGAAGTAGCATAAGAATAGTATAATGTATATGCCAAGAAGAAAATAAAACCCCAAACAACAATGATGTTGAAATCTTCGTATTTAAGCCCATTTGGAGGTTTAACAAACCTTCTAAAACTTTTGAAAGCTAAACTCCCTAATGATAACATAAATATTGATGTTGCAGGAAGAATACCTGTTTTTATAAGACCTTTAAAGAAGTTTTGAATAAATCTTGGATTTAACCATTTTTGTTGTAATAATAGTAGAATTTTAATGAATTCTCTATTCATAAACTCCTCTCTATAAGCTGTAGAAACGAGTTGAGCAAGAACAGGAAAAATTAAGGGATCAATATATAAGAGTAGGTATAAAAAAAATACAAAAATAAAAAAAATACTAATTCTCAATTTTCTTGGTCTTATTAATACAAAAAATAGGATAAACGCAAGAATGTAAACTTCTCTTGTTAAGAACGCAAGGATAAATGAAATAAGACTTAGAACCAAGAATAAATATTTTGTTTTTTGCCTATTTTTTTGAAAAATTTCCAGAAATACTATCATTAATAGAAAAAAGAATAAACCAGCCATATCCGTGATAATATTAAACCAATAGTTAAGAAAATTATAACTAAAGACTGTAAACAATATAAAGAAGTTAATCCCTTCTTTAGGAAAATTATATATCTCTAATAATTTTTTCATTAAAACTAGATTTGCTAAAGCAAATAATAAATTAATAGAACATGCCAACAATCCTATGTTTATAGGAAAGATAATATGAACTATAGCAATGATGCTAGGATAAATAATTCGGTTTTTTTGATAATAATTAGTAATTAATTCATCACGAACTCCGGTACGAATCAGTTTTTCGATTGATAATGCAAAAATTTGATAAGAATCAACATTATAACCAGTAAAAAAGATTGTTTTAATCAAACCAAAAGAAATTGAAAACATAAAACTAATAAAAAGTAAGTACTTGAACTTCTTCTGAATGAAATCTAAAACTATAGCACTAGTCTGTTCCACTTTATGTGCAAAATTATCCAAGTAATCTCCTAGGTTATTTCGATTTATTTCGATCATTTTGTGCTATCCCGATATTGCAAAAGCTTTGAGCTATAAAATCAATCGATTAGATTTTCTCTTACCTTCAAAGATTTTTATTTTTAATTCTTGGGCTTTTCAACAGCTTTTAAATTTTCATTATGATAAAATTTCGGTTGAATTACTATTGATCTATATTTAAACCTAAATGATGAATTTTGTTACTAGTTGACGAAATTTTGATAAAAATTATCTTTCCTTTTTACTTAGAAAAATTAAATGTTTGGTCGATTTGTATCCGCTAATAAGCCAAAGTACATAAATTGAATTCCGACTAAAAGAAGAATAGTGGAAAAAATAGTGAGATCAAATGGGACAGGGAACACAACTGAGGAAACTGAAGTGATAGAAAAGAAAAATAATCCAAGGAGGAAGGCAAGAATCCCAAATCCGCCAAAAAACCAAATTGGTTGAAAATCCCTCAAAGTTCTGATAATAGTTAGCCAAGATCTCCATGCATAATCTACAGGGGTTCGAATTAACCGTGATTCACCTATTTTACGTTTATCAAAAAAGATAGGAATTTCTAATATCCTACTATTCATAAATCGAGCCTGGATTATTGTTTCCTGAGTATATGTATATTCTCCTCGTAATTTATAGGAACGTACAAGATGAGTGGAAATACCACGAAAACCAGTTTGTCCATCTGTGATTCGAATTCCAAGCATTAAGGATAGGGCAAAACTCATCATTTTATTACCTAACCTTTTACTAAAGGACATTCGTTCAATTTGTCCTGCAAATCTCGACCCAAGAACTAAATCTGCTTCTCTAGTAAGAATGAAATGGGATATCTTTGGAATCTCTTCTGTACGATATTGACCGTCAGCATCGAAAGTTACTATTGCATCTATATCTAATTTCGCTGCATATTCCAAACCCTTTTTCATTGCTGCTCCTAAACCCTGATTTATTTCATTTCGAAGAACATGAATCTCTGGAAATTGAGTCAATAAATCACTCGTATTATCAGTGGAACCATCATCAATGACAACAATGTTCTTAGAATAGTTCTTGCAATCCCTAATAATATCCCCAAGGGTTTCAGCTTCATTATATGTTGGTATAACTATTCCTAACCTCTCTGGATCTTTCTTTAATACTTCAGGTAATTCAGATAATAGATTACTTCTTAAGAAAATATTAGAAAAAATTTTTGCGATGAGAGAGAGAGTTACTAACGTTAATCCAACAAAGAAAAACCCCCAAACGAAAATCAGTAATATCTGGGAATAATTCCCTGATTGTAACATAGTTTGTAAGAAAATAATAGTTTCTCTTAGATCAAATGCCAAAACTAGCTCTAGGATAAATTCAAATATTTCAATAGATAAAATAAGGAAAATCATAACACATGAAAGACCCATTGATAGGATACCATATTCAAATATTCTTCTTTTTATTTGCAACTACAATCCTCTTTTATCTATAAATTTAATTTAGTTTATAGTATTTCCTTCCTGTTTCTAGATATAAAATCTAGCATATAGTTATATTTTCCTATATAGCTTAAACTAATATGTATACCTTCAGTGATCTGAGTAGGAAAAATATCAATTCTTGAAAATATTCTTTTCTTTAGTTCGACGTTCAAAATAACTTCTTTCTTAATCATTTTTTTAATATCGCAGTAAAATTTTTACATTACATCATTTAGCTGTTGTTAATTAATATTTTACAGTTCAATCAGTAATGACTTTGAATTCAGGGATCTACATGAAAAATATTCTGATTTCGGGTGTTGCAGGATTTATTGGTTCTCACACTGCTGAAAAATTGCTTCAAATGGGGTACAGAATTATAGGCATTGATAATCTAAATGATTATTATGATGTTAAATTAAAAAAATCTAATCTGGATAATTTAAGAGAAAATAACCAGTTTAAATTTATTAAAATAGACATCACGGACTTTAAATCTTTAAATATATTGTTAAATGAAACTTCATTTGACTATATAATACACCTTGCGGCCCAAGCTGGAGTAAGGTATAGTAACGCCAAACCATTGTTATATCAACGAGTGAATATTGAAGGAACGCTAAATCTGTTAGAAATTGCCCGACTATCAAGTTGTAAAACGTTTATTTTTGGGTCTTCCTCTTCCGTGTATGGCAATCAAGAAATATTTCCGATTCTAGAGACAGCTAATACAACAAAGCCCATTTCTGTTTATGCAGCAACGAAACAAGCAGGGGAATCGCTTTGCCATAGCTACTCTCACTTATATGGAATTGATATTAATACATTACGCTTTTTTACTGTTTATGGGCCTCGTGGCCGTCCAGATATGTCTCCGTATATCTTTACTAAAAGTATAATTGATAAAAAACCAATAAAAATATTTGAATCAATTTCTGGAACTATAAAAAGGGACTTCACTTATATTTCCGATGCTGTAGCAGGAATTATAAGTGCTTTGCACTTTAACCATGGATTTAACGCTTTTAATATAAGTAGTGGGATTCAAATTAGTTTAATGGATTTCATTTCGCAATTAGAGGTTGAATTGGGAGAAAAAGCGAATATAGAGCGTCATTCCGAAGTCCCTGGGGATGTGAGAATTACTTACGCAGATATTTCCAAAGCAAGATCAAAATTGGGTTTTAATCCGCGTATGGATTTAAATCAAGGAATTAAAGGATACATTGATTGGTATAAATCGTATTATTTATAATTTTAAATTAGTATTGTCCCTTATTTTCCACGTATTCATAACCCTTAGGAAAAATATTAAATATTATGATTAGTTCACACTGAGTATGATTGAGATAAGATAAAAAAGTAAGGAAAATAGATACCTGTTAGCAATTAATTTGTAAATAGAGAGAGTGCTATCACATTGAGTGAGACTAAAATTGCAATTCATGGTACAGGCTTTATTGGACTTGTGAGCGGATGTTGTTTTGCCATTAAAGGATTTAAAACAATAAATTCTACATATGATCAAATAAAATGTGATCAAATTAATAAAGGGGAAACTCCTTTTTATGAAAATGGCTTAGAAGAGCTTTTAAGAGAAGCTTTGGCAACTAAAAATTTTAAATGTGTCGTTGGAAGGAAATATGCCGTCTTAAATTCAGATGTTAGTATGATTGCTGTTGGAACTCCAATGGGAAAGGATTATAGTATAAATTTAACATTCATTGAAAAAATAGCAGAGGAAATTGGTCAAATCCTTCAGAATCATAATCAATATCACTTAATCGTTGTCCGTTCTACAGTTGTTCCTGGTACAACAAGAAATCTGGTAGGTAAGAGAATTGAGAAACTTTCAGGTAAAAAAATGGGAGAAGATTTTGGCTTATGCATGCAACCTGAATTCCTTGCAGAGGGAAGGTCAATCTTAGATACACTTGAACCAGACAGAATCATTATTGGAGAATTAGACAAAAAATCAGGAGATATTTTACAGAAAATTTATGGAGTATTCTATGAAGATCATTTGAATAATTGCCCAATTTTAAGAATGAACCTAGAAAGTGCAGAGCTCGTGAAATATGGAAACAATTGTTTACTAGCAACAAAAATTTCTTATGCTAATGAGATGTCACGAATTGCGGAACTTGTACCTGGAGTTGACATCGTTCAAGTTATGAGGGGAGTAGGACTTGATTATCGTATTAATGAAAAGTTTTTAAGAGCAGGAGTAGGTTTTGGCGGATCGTGTTTTCCGAAAGATGTTAACGCAATCATCTCATTCGCTAGAGCGCATGGATATGACGCTAGATTATTACGCGCAATTATGGAAATTAATGAAGATCAAGCAAAACATACAGTTGACTTACTCGAAAATGAACTAAAGGAAGTAAAAAATAAAAAAATTGCTCTCTTGGGATTAGCCTTTAAACCTGGAACCAATGATATGCGTTTTGCACCCTCCATCAGAATTATAGATTATTTACTAGAAAAAGGAGCCCAAATTATAGGTTGGGATCCAGTGGCAGAAGAGGAAGCCTTTAAAATAATGAAAAATTCAATACTGTATGCTGATAAAATCGAAGAGGCTCTTTTGGATGCCGATGGGGCTATAATTGTCACAGAATGGGATGAAATTTCTCAGTTACAACCGAATGACTTTAAAAAGTCAATGAAAACTCCAATTGTAGTAGATGGAAGACGAATATTAGATCCGACAAAATTTCAAGATGAAATTACACTTCTCTCTATAGGAAAACGCTAAATTCTGTTGTAAATTAAATCGAGACGGACTATATGACAAAAAAAACACGTGTAACTATTACTATCGATCCAGAATTATTGAATACAATAGATACGGAAATTGATGGAATCATAATTAGATCACGAAGTGAAGCAATCGAGAAATTTGTTAAAGGATATCTAAAACACCAAAAGATCGCTTGTATCCTTGCAGGGGGAGCTCCAAGTCGTATGAAAACCTTTGATTCTTCAGAATATAGACCATTATTACGTATTAACGGAAAAACCCTTATAGAATATATTATTGAAAAAATTATTACTGCAGGTTTCCAAAAAATTTTAATTATTGGTAAACAAGAAATAATTGAAGCGATTTATTCAAAAATTGCGCCTAATAAAACTATTTTGGATTATATAGAATTCATTGAGGAATCTGATTCATTTGGAACAGCTAAAACATTAGAACGGGCACGAAATTTCATTAAAAATGATTTTTTAGTTGTTCCCTGTGATACATATTTTGACTTCAATATTCAAGATCTATACAAGTTTCATATAGAGCAAAATTCGTTAGCAACTTTTGCTATCTATAGCAAAACATCTTTTAATAGCCAGTATAAAGGAGTTGTGGAGCTTGACGGACTTCATATTATTTCTCACGAAGAAAGACCAGAACGGCCCAAAAGTCACTTGATAAAAACAATGATTGGAATCATGTCTCCAAAGATATTTGAATACATTCCCCATGGTCCAGTAGAATGGCGAATCGAAAAAGAACTAATTGAGCAATTAATCAATCAAAATAAAGTATTAGGATATCTAGTCGCAGGAGAATGGTTCAATGTACATTCAATAAGTGATTTGGAGCAATTAAAATTATATTTAAATTATTCTACTCAAAAAAAAGCACCTTAATGTCCAGATTGCATAGTATTAGGAATTAAGGATAATGTGTCCTTAATACTGAGGCAAAAACTCTCCGATTCTAATGCACGTTGATTAAACAATATTGATTTTGCTGTTTTGACCATAGCAGGATATCCGCTGCGTAATAATTGATTTGCATATATAACGATCCTAACTCCTGCTTTTGCGAGCCTCTCTTCGGTAATAGAACTATATGTTGTTGGTACAGCAACTAGGGGAACTTTTTCTACTAATTTTGAATAAAATTCACAGAATTCCAAAATTTCATCAGGATCTGTGTTTCTACTATGGATCATAATTGCATCTGCACCAGCTTTAATATAAGATTGAGCTCTCAAAAGCGCATCGTCTAGTCCTTTTTCCAAAATTAGGCTTTCTATTCGTGCAATTATCAGAAAATCTTTAGTAATCTGTGCTTTTTTCCCCTCTGAAATTTTATAGCAAAAATTTTCTATACTATCTTGGATTTGTTCGACTTCATTTCCAAAAAGGGAATTTTTCTTTAATCCAATCTTATCTTCGATAATTATAGCTGAAACTCCAAGTCTTTCAAGAGTTTTTACAATGAAAATGAAATGCTCAGTTAATCCTCCATTGTCCCCATCAACAATAATTGGCTTTGTTGTCACATCTAAAACCTGATTAATTGTATATAATCTTGATGTGAGATCAACGAAACCTGTATCAGGCCTTCCCTTGGCAATTGAATCGGTTAGACTACTTATCCAAACTCCATCAAATTCTCTGAAGTCATTATCCATGGTTATATTAGTTTGCTCTACTATTAATCCCGTGAGGCCATTATGAGCCTCTAAAAACCTCAAGAGAACTTTATTTTGTAACAATCTTCTAAATCTTCTCATCCGAATCTCTGGCGTTGTCCCAATCTCCTTCAATCTTTTCTTGATCTCGGTTGATGATATTCCAGAGGTGTATGGAGGTTCTATTAATATTCCACCCCATTTTTCTAATGTATCTATTACTTGTTGTCTTGTACCACTCTGAGGCCCAGTTTTCCAGTCATCACCATGAATAACATAATTTGGTCTAATTTTTAGTAAATTGTCGGTGTAATCCAAAGTATCTTGGGGAATTACTTCCTTAATTCCTTTTATATTTTCAACAATAGATTTTCTCTGTTCATATGTTAAATATGGAAGGGGTTTATAACTAGCTATAGCTTTGTCAGTTAATAACCCTAAAATCACATCTCCCAGCTTTCTTCCTTCATTTATTATATTTAAATGACCAGGATGTATTAGATCAGCGCTCATTGCAATGTAGACCTTTATTTGATTATTTTTCATTATTTAGCCTTCTTTTAAGATATCTACTCAATTATTCAGGATAATGATTTTTATTATTTAATTTCTAGATTAACCAAAATAATCTTTTTAATGGCATATTTCAATTAATTGAACCCGGGAAACTTTATTAATGTAACTTTTATAGTGTTTAAAGGGATCTACATATTATTTAAAAAATAATTAACCGAGAATTATATGATTATCACGAGTCTTTAAAATAATTTAAAAATCACTGGGGGAGATGGTGATGCTACTGCTAATCGATTGAACCCTCTTCAAAGAATGTTGAAAATTCTTGATAGCATAAAAAATCAATATACGGTTATATTATTCCTATTTGATAAATAGAGGTTAAAAATTACTCCCAAAAGGAGTGTATAAAGCGGGTAATTTATAACAAAAGGTTTTTTATTAAATACAGATCCTTTGAGCTAATAATATAAATCTATTTAAATTAATTGACTGAAAAACCCTTTTCCTTTGGATCTTCTTTTCTCTCATTAGCATTTTAAATTGGTTTATTGTAATCAATTATGGATTTTGGCATATAAATGATTATTTCGTGTATATATGCTAAGTATCAATAGAAAGTGGGGCATCAAAGGATTTTAAGTTGTTGGAAGATTTATTAGGCGTATGATTAAAAGGTAAATGGTTTTTTCGATTGATGGAACTACCAATTGTCAAATAACAGACATCCACAGGAATTTTTCTATCGGCATAAATTCGTCTTCCATCAATAATTATTTTTTGTGCCATATTTGATACTAATTTATTAATGCTTATTTCTTGATATTCTGGCCATTCGGTCAATAAAATACAGGCGTGGGTGCCAGTTAAACAAGACTCAATGTCAGAAAAAAACTTTACACCATATCTCGAAAATGATCGTAGATCAATACGATCAATAATCGGATCGTGTGCGTGAATTTTTGCGCCGTTTCTCCATAAAGAACGAATAACTGATAAAGCGGGAGTTTCCCTGATATCATTAGTACCAGGTTTGAAAGTTAGGCCAAAAATTGCGATTATTTTTCCATCAAGTTCTCCTAAATGCTCACGAAGGAGTTTTGTGACTTTCAAGGGGCGGTTTTCATTTACTTCTAAGACAGCATTGAGTAGAGAAGGTTTTTCAGCTAAATTGTCTTGTGCAAATTGTAAAAGGGCACGAACATCTTTCGGAAAACACGATCCACCAAATCCAATCCCTGCTTTTAAAAAAAAAGGAGAAATCCGCGGATCATAACCAATACTATCCATTACATCCCCAATATCAGCGTCATCTACTGATTCAACAATATTTGCTAATTCATTCACAAATGATATCTTTGTTGCCAAAAATGCATTTGCAGCATACTTTGCAAATTCAGCTGATTCAATGCTCATCTGAAGAATTGGAATTTTTTCACCATAAAAGTTCGTATAAAATGATTTGAGGAAAGTTGAAGCCATGGCAGTATTTGATCCTATAATCATCCTGCAGGGATAAAGAGTATCTTTTATTGCAGTTCCCTGAGATAAAAATTCAGGACTGAATGCAATCCCGATGTTACCACGTTTTTCCAGATGTTGCAGATACCTTCTAGTGGTTCCAGGAATAACAGTACTTCTAATGGCAATCAACGAGTAATTTGGATTTAATATTTCTTTCTGACGTTTTTGTATTGTTTTAACGACATTTCGTACGAATTGAAGATTGATATACCCATCTTGGTCGCTTGGGGTTCCAACAGCAATAAAAATAATCTCAGAAGGGGGGATATTTTCTTCGATGTTAAAAATCCTCAAATTGCCAGAGGATAACCCCTTTTCTAATAATTCATCTAATTGTGCCTCATAAATTAATGATTTACCTGCTTTAATTGCTGAAATTTTCTCGTGATCGACATCCACAAGACTTACGTCATATTTCGTTGCAAAACATACAGCGGTACTCAAACCAACGTATCCTGCTCCAAAAATGGTAATTTTCAACTAAAATCAACCTCGAGCTCTTTGTACTCACTGATTAACAATTTTCCTAATCTGAATTTGTAGATTTCTTTTCATTTTTTTTATTATTTTTAGAATACAAATAAAATAAAAAGGAGTAAATTAAATGAATACAAGGGAGGTATTTTTAAAATTGAGCTATATTAAAGAGATTAAGTAATTTTCAGATTTAATTAACATTCAACTCTACTATTCATCCCGATCCTAGAAATATAACTACCAGAAGCAATGAAAATTATGTGAAGGAGACATGATTGAAAATCGAAAAATTGCAACTATAATTCCAGCTTTTAATGAAGAAAAGCTGGTTAACGATACATTACAAGGCATTCCAGAGTATATTGACAAAATTATAATTGTTGATGACGGATCGACTGATAGAACTCCTCATATCGTCAAGATGGTAAAAGATCCCAGAGTTAAGCTTGTTAGACATCAAAAAAATAAAGGAGTCGGAGGAGCCATTGTATCGGGTTATAAGATCTGCTTAAAGCTGAAATATGATATTTCGATTATTCTAGCAGGAGATAATCAAATGGATCCAAAATATATTCCCAATTTATGTCGTCCGATTATTAATGGGGAAGCTGATTATGTAAAAGGTAATCGATTAACTGGATCAGATGGATGGAAGGGTATGACTAAATTTAGATTATTTGGAAATTTAGTACTTAGTTATATTACAAAAATCGCTTCAGGATATTGGCATATAATGGATCCCCAGAATGGATATACAGCTATTTCCTATAAAGCGCTTTCATTACTAAATTTGAATAATATTTCTAGAGGATATGTATTCGAAAATGATATTCTAATTAAATTGAGTATGAAGAAGCTTAAAGTGGTGAATGTATCAATTCCTGCGAAATATGGGGAAGAGGAATCTAAGATAAAATACAACACCTTCATTATAAAAACTAGTCGTTTTCTTCTAAAATCATACATTTTGCGGTTGAATACTAAATATTCTGGAAGGCTGCGATAATGAAATCTCATTTATTCACATGGTCTTTTAAGATTTCTACTTTCATCTAGTAAATTATTATAAAATAAATCATTAAGATTGAATATTTTTTTATCTGTTTATGAAAATTTGATCAGGATTTTGTGAATATTATCACATAAGCCCCTGATAAAAATTCCAAGAAAGGAATCTTTCTAAACAGGTTTTCCACTAGAATACAGATTTTTGGATTTATTCTGAAAATAAAAAAGGGGAAATAACCCAAATTATAAATGAATTTGACTGCAAAGTATTTTGATAATAATTTCAAAATTTCTGGTGCTGAGAAAATCCTCTCTACTGCATAATTGAAGTTTTTATTTGTTCTAGGATCAGTTTTGATTATAAAAACACCTCCCTTCTTTTTTTGAGCTCTTTTAGATAAAAAACTGATATATGGATTCAATTTATTTGTTTCAGCGATAATTATGTTTCCTCCCTTTTTGAGAAGTTTTCGCATTTTTAGAACTAAATCTCCAAGAGGAGCAATGTGAGAGACTGCTTCGTTCAATATAATTAAATCATATTCGCCAGTATGCTTTAATATATTCTTCTCATAAAATTCTAAATCCAAGTTTATATTTAAATAATTTTCATAGAATAATAATCTTTCTTGCGCAATACTCACTCTCTCTTTCGATGTATCTACTCCAATTACCCTACACCCAAGGATACTCATCAAAATTGCTTCAGAACCCATTCCACAACCTGCATCTAAAACTTGTTTTTTTGGATGCGCATTTTGTGCAAAAAACTTAGCTCGCTCTGCATAATAGTGCTGACGATAACAAGAATATCCTCTCTTCCCCAATAAAAAGGAATAATACTTTTTCAATTGTTTTCCATGAGTCTCTCCATATAGTTTCTCGCTTTGAGAAATTTCTAAAGATAACAAGTCACAAAAAGCTATTATTTTTTGATAATTATTTAGTAAATTCCCTTTTAAAGTGTTAAAAGGATAATTTCTCATATTTACACCATAAATATTATTTCTAACTTTATAAAATAGTTATTCTAATCTTTACGTTCTCTCGAAAAAAAAGTAAGGAGAAAAAATGTTGCATTCACAAATAATAAGTGAAAAAAAAGGCAATATTCATCCAATAATAATGATATCTATATATATTGTTATCAAATTATATCTTAGTTAATTGATGTGAGTTTTGTGATCCATTATCCATTTAACTCAAAACGCAATAAAAATATCTTTTTGGTAGTTTTTGCTATATTTTTATTATTATATTCTTATATATCAAAATTTTTGAATCCATTTGAAATTTTAGATCCGTTTGTTAATGCAAATTACAAAAACTTACAGCAAGCAATATTCTCTATAATTCTTTTATTTTTAATATTTTCAGTCATCTTATATTTCTGTATGGATGAACCAAGCAATAATTTTTTCATATTGACATTTATGTGCGGGGTAATTATCGTCATTAGTCCAAGTTTATTTACTACAAGATTATTTTCTTCCGATAGTGCTATTCATCTTTTTATCATTAAAAAAATTATATTAAATTCGTCAATACCAGAATATGTGCAATATATGAATTTTACTTATCATAGATTGATAGCATTAGTTACTTCCCTGACGAAAAGCGACCCATATTACATTATACTATATTTACCACAACTTGTGACATTTTCATTATATTATACTGGAATTTACCTGATTTTGTTTAGATCTAAAACCTTAAATACAAAATATCGTAAAAATCTTCTCACATTTCTAATTTTCAACCCTTTTATTCTTTTCAACTTTTCATATTTTGCACCCTTCTCTTTATTAATCTCAGTATCTCCATTATTATTTTATTTAACAAGTCATGAAGGAAATCTAACTTGGAAAAAGGAAACACTATTCACAGCAGCAATAATGCTATTAACTATTACGTCTCATATTTTTGGTTATTTTATAATTGGATTAGGATTGTTTTTAATCTTTTTAATGATTATTCTAGGTAGAATGGACCACTTAACCTATAAAAAAATTCTAGTTGCAATCTATATGACAATAGCTTTAGCAATTACTTTTATCTTAACTTGGAATCAGGTTATGGAAATATTACTACCGATTTTACCTTTTTCTTCTACGATCAAACTATATTTCACCCTCTATTCATTAGAAGGAGGAGAATTAATAAATTTCTTTAGATATAATACAATATATGCCCTTTTATTTAGGTTAATTCAGTTATTTCCCATTGTTTTTAGTTTTATATACAACCAAATATATTATTTTATAAAAATTCGATCAAAATCTAAACTAGAACTTAATTATTTGACATATCTTAGAATATGCTCCGACCTACTATTTAGCATATTCCTAATTTCGCTATTTATTGGATATAATCTTAGATTTTTCCGAATGGTGGTAATAATTTATTTTATTTATGTAATGTTATCAATTATAGATTTATTTCTTATTATTGAAAGATTATTTTCATTAAATGCAGAGAATTATAAATTTAATACCAAAACAAAATGGATATCTTTCACTCTTTTGGCCTTAATTCTTGCCATTACAACGAGTTTAACATTTGAAACCCAATCTCCCTATTCATCTTCGGTCTATACTACGTTAAAATGGACAAATGAAAATCTCCCAAATAATTCTAAATTTCTTACTAGCTCTCATCTATTAAAACTCATTTATGGATTAACCTCATACTCGGGAACTGATAAATATTGGGCTCTTTTTGGGAACGAAATAGTAACTCCCTCCTTTGAAAGCGTTTCTTATTTCTTAAATGATTGGATCGGACTGGATTTTAACGTATATTTACTTTTAAGCTTCAATGATAGTTCCGATGAACCGATTAGCAACAATGTTGAAAAATTATATTCCATCGCAGAGAATTCGGATTTTTTTGAACACATGTTCTCTGATTCAGGGGTTTATTTGTATAAGATTATTTTAAATGAACAAGAGAATTTTTTATGAATTTCAGTCTCTCCAACCTTTAATTTTTCTAGTAAAGTGATTATTAATCTTGTAGGTTCTATCAAACAAGCAAATAGAATATCTTAAAATATTGAAATAATTTTTAGGAAAAAGCTTGATGCTTTTAGTAAAATAAATGAAGCTCATCTTTTTATTCCTCAGAAGGGCTGTGCAAATTGCCAAATTCATATAAAGACTTGCAAGACGTTTTTTATTCCATACATAAAAATCCGATTCATATCCTCTTAAGAGGATATAGTATATCTTGTATGCATTCAATAAATATGAAGAATTTAGATATTGCCTTGAGAGTGAAATATTTTCATTGTGAATCAAATATGTTATCCTGTTAATTGCTCTTGTTTTTACTCGTTTTGAGATCTTTAACCATAAAATACTTTCTCCTCCATTTACATTTTCATTAAATCTATAATAAGGATTTAAAAACAGGTTAAGTCTCATAATAGGATGCATTTCTCCACCAAATTTCTCACTTTTTACAACTTCCTTGTAATCAAGAATAAGGTCATCTCCTTTAACCCAAGAAGTCTTTCGGCCATCTTGATCTATAGTTTGAAATAAAAATCTCTGAATTTTAGGATACTTAATAATCGATTCTGCAATTCTATTCAAAGAATTATGAACTAATTCATCATCGTCCCCCAAAAAGAAAATATATTCGTTTTTGATGTTTTCACTCTGTTCCAAAGCTTTAGTAATACCGGAATTCCGAGCACTACAAACCCCTCCATTCTCTTGTTTTTGATAGAGAATTAAATAGGAATATTTTTTAATGAAATTTTGGACAATAATCTCTGTATTATCATTTGATCCATCATCAATTATTATAATTGTAAATTCATCATATTTTTGCTGTAGAACTGATTCTATTGCCTTTGGAAGAAGCGAGTCTCTATTGTAAGTTGGAATAACAATGAAGAATTTTGGTAAGGTCAATTTCCCACGTTTAAGACATGGAAGAAAGATTCTTAAAAGATATTCGACAAAAACTATCTGAGTTTGATATATCATATCTAATTTCAAAAACAAATAAACTACAAATCGTAATCTTTGAAATATAAGGTGAAAGATGTTGATAGTTCGAATTCAGAGAAATTTCGTGAGATTCAATAAAATTTATCCAATTAAATGACTATGGAGGAAGTTTAACGTCCAACAACCAGTATTGGAGGAAAGTCATAAAAGCTTCAAAATGGTCTGTTCTATTTGAATTATTCTCCAAATTGGCTTATTTTCTTATCTTATTGATCACTGTTTGGATATTATCACCAGAGGAATTTGGAATCGCCTCAGTAGCTGTCTTAGTATTTAATTTTTCTTTAATTTTTAGGGATCTAGGTTTAAGCAAAGCTCTAATACAAATAGATACGAATATTGAGGAAGCTACAAACGTAGTATTTTATATAAACCTCATGCTAGGTATAGTCATCTATATTTTTTGGTTTATATTTGCTGATTATCTAAATATAGTTTTTAGAGATGTCAGAATTGGGAACGCAGTTCGTATTCAAGTAATTCAAATACTAATCGGGACGATAGGATATGTATATATTGCGCTTTATCAAAGAGACTTAGATTTCAGGTCGCTATTTTGGAGTAATATGATTCTAAGTATTATACCTGGATTTATATCCATTCCATTAGCATTGCTAGGATTAAGCTATTGGTCTATAATTCTGGGAAATTTAATTGGTTCTTTTATTCAGGTAGTATTTTTAGTTAAAACAAATTCATGGAGACCAAAACTATCCATAAATCGAAAAATAGCATCTATAATCCTAACTCAGGGAATGCTTATGACAGGGGAAAGTCTGTTTACTTGGTTAATCAATTATTTTGATAATCTTCTTGTGGGAATATTCTTTGGTTCTGCTTCAATAGGAATATATAATTTAGGAAAATCCCTTTCTGCAACAATTTTTAGCGTTTTGAATAGTCCTCTCCTTCCAATCATATATAGTTCATTATCACGGTTACAAAAAGATATTAAACAGTTTATAGATTCATATTTGAAATTCTTAAGCATAATCTGCTCATTAACACTACCTGCAGGAGTCGGGTTATTTTTAGTAGGAGATCTTATTGCAATTTCCTTCTTTAGTACAAATTGGATCAGTATAGGAGTAGTGTTGAGTCTTTATGGAATGAAAAGTGGATTACAGAGCATTTTCAACACGAATGCCTCGACTATGCGATCAATTGGACGAGTTAAATTAAATCTGAAAATTAATTTTATATCATTACTTTATACCATTCCCTTCCTAATTCTTGGCGCAATGGAAGGTATGGAAGTGTTTCTTTTGATAAATTTACTAATTTCTACCTTAAATTTAATATTAAGTTTTACTTGTGTGATGAAAATTCTAGAATTACAAATTTTTAAAATAATGAGGAAAATGAAGAACCAATTTATTACAATTGCAGTTATGAGTATAATAATTCGATTTTTGCGGGAAATTATTACTGCAGTTCCCATTATAGAGTTGTTCTTAGTTGTTTCTGCTGGAACCCTAATTGTATTATTCTCATTAATCCCTAATAGAACAAAAGTCTTCAATTTAATAAATGAATTCATATATTGAAGGAAATTAGATTATAATGCATGTTACACACCTTACTTCAAGTTTTCCTCGGTATTTGGGAGACTTTCATGGTTCATTTCTAAAATCGCAACTTGAGGAAATATGTAAATATAACATCAGGATAAGTGTGGTATTCCCCAGAGGATATCAATATATCTACGAGCCAAATTTAATCCTGAATTTATATCCCTTTCGCTATTTTCCTCAGAAATTGGAAACCTTACCCAATGAGCCATTGTATACAATATCTAGATCAAAAGTGATCCAACTACCCTTTTATCTTGGAGGAGGTTTCTTTAAAACTATTAAAATACACGCAGATGTAGTGCATGCACAATGGGCTATTCCTATGGGTTACATAGCCTCAATCTCTAAAAATATTAATAAAATCCCCATTGTATTAACTCTTCATGGTTATGAAGTTGACTTTGCAAAGAGATTTCCTCCAATTTTGTATGCCTTAAAAAAGGCATGCAATTCCGCTCAAAGAATAATATGTGTAGCAAATCATATGAAAAAAGATTTAGTGCCTCTTGGTATCGATGAGAAAAAAATGGAGGTTATCCCGCTTGGAATTAATACTAAATTGTATAATAGATACAGGGATTCCAAATATCACATAAAAGCTGATAATAGTAAATTAAGAATTGGTACTTTGAGCTCTCTTGTTGCGTTAAAACGCATACAAGATGTTATAAACTCAATAAAAATCCTTAAGAATTACGATTATGAATTGTTAATAGGTGGAGATGGTCCTATGCGATCATCGTTAGAGAAACAAGTACGTGCTTACAATTTAAAGAATGTAGAGTTTTTAGGTCAAATTCCTACAAACCAAGTCCCATCCTTTTTATCTTCACTAGACATTTTTGTGTTATCTTCATATAAGGAAGGGCTTTCTATTTCTTTACAAGAAGCTATGAGCTGTGGTTGCGTTCCAATAGTTTCTGATTCCTTATTAGCACACGAACTTATTATTGAAGGTAAAACAGGATATTTTTATAAATACTCAAATGTACATGATTTGGCTCAGAAGATAGGCATTGCTTCGAAGAATTTAGGGATTGGAACCCAAGCTCGTAAACATATTGAAAAGAATTTTGAGATAACTAAAAATACTCGAAAAGTTGTGGAAACATATATATCTGTTCTTTGAAAATAAAAATGCTGGAAAAGGGTTAACTTTCCAAAATATATTGGATTACTTTTTTCTTCCAGTTAAAAATGAATTTAGATTTTCTTTTCTTGCAGAATTCACTAATTTTTTGATAATATTGTTTATCTTCAATAATCCTTGTTAATTTGCTAGAAAGCGCTTTCACATCATTTGGAGGAAAGAGAAGTTCATCAAAAAACAAAATCTCTTTATTTCCTCCGATATTTGTTGCAATACAAGGTTTTCCAATGCCCAAACCTTTCAATAAGACATTGGAACAACCTTCATAAACAGAGGGAACTACAATAAGATCAAAGTCCCTCATTAGATCTAATGGTTCGATAACCCAATCAATTATCTTAATTCTATTAGAAAAACTCCTTATTTCTTCCATAAGTGAACCATTCCCTACTAAGACTAATTCAGCATTCTTTGTATTTAGGTTCAAAAACGCCTTTACTAGTGTTATTATGCCTTTAATTGGCTCAAATAATCCAATAAATCCAATCCTCATTGGTTTAGTTACTATCGAAAAATCTAAAGATTGTTGATTAAATGAAAGAGCAGCAGGAGGAATATCATTATTTAAAATCCGATGATCACATATTCTTAACTTCCTGTGTCTTTTACATACCCTAGTTACGAGATCATTTGACACAAATATCAATTTATTAGAAGCAAAGATACCAATTGTTTCAAGAAGATCTCGAATGACAATTTGGATTCCACTTTTTTTATTCAAAACATCCTCCAATCTTCTATCTCCTCGTACGAAGGTTATGACTTTAGTTGATTTACTAAATTTCTCAAAAATAAAAACACATGAGAGATCTAAACCAAAAGATATTAGATATTTGGCTTTTGTCTTTTTAGTGATAATTGGTACCAATAATGTTGAAATCAATATGAACAATACATAATTAAAGGGATTTAGCGTTTTCCCTAAAGGGATCTGTTTAAATTGCAAACCCATTAAATTCGGATATTTTCCTATTAATCCACCTGAATCAGAGCAGATCAGAGTTATTTTAAAATTGTATTCAAGTAAACCTTCAATGAGAGTTTGAAGTCTTTGATATGACCCTCCTTTATTTATATTAAATGTTACTATGATAGCTGTTTTATCAGGACTTACATAATTTGCTATTGTTTTATTCTTCATTGTAAATTAATTCCAACAAAAGCATTGTAATAAAGATTTTTTAAAACCTATTAAATTCTAATTTCTGAGTGAATCAGAGAGGATAAAAACCAGTTCCATATAACCTAACTAAGTAACATTCTTTAGGAATAATTTTAGTTGACGATTTATGATAGCTCGAATCATCTGATCTGAGAAAAAAGAAAAAAGTTTCGTATTAACACCTAAGAAAATTGATAAATACTTTTATCAAGAATAGAATAAGATCATGAATTTAGGAATAAAACCAAAGATTTTGATCATTATCCCTAATCTCGATTTATCTGGTGGGGCAGAGAAATCAGCTTCAATTTTAAGCAATCTTCTAGCTGATGATGGATATGAAATTTATGTGTTAACGTTTTATTATTGTTCGCAGATGCATAAAACTAAAGGAAAATTTTATTGTCTTTATGAAAAAGGAAATGGAGAAAAAAAATTTGTATTAAAGGCTCTATTTCATGTAAAAAAGCTTTTTCTTCGTACAATAGTAATCAATGGGATTTGTAAAGAAAACGCAGTAAACACTATTTTTGCTTTTATGGAAGATGCAAGTTTCACATCTCTCCTTACTAAGATATTGTTTAGATTGAAGCAAAAAGTAGTAATTTCAATCCGAACAAATCCAGAAGCATATGGAAAAACAAATAGAATGATGATGAAGCTTTATCCAAGAGCAAACAAAATCGTATCAGTATCAAATGGAGTTAAAGAAAGTTTAGTTCAAAAAGGGATCTCTAGGAGTAAAATTATAACAATTTATAATCCTATTGAAATTTCTAAAAATAAATTGATGTCTAATACACGAATAAAGAATTTCCCTGAAGATATATTTCTAAATTCCTTTGTTTTTTTAAATATTGGAAGACTAGATAGACCTAAGGGGCAATGGTATCTTATTAGAAGCTTTAAAAAAGTTGTAGAAAATTACTCGAATGCAAAACTCATCATTATTGGGATAGGCCCTCTAATGAAAGACCTAACCAACCTTATTAGAGAATCAGGGCTGGAAAATTCAGTATATATACTTGGTTCGATTCCTAATGTATTTCCTTATCTAAAAAATGCTGATTGCTTTGTCTTCACCTCTCTCTGGGAAGGATTTCCCAATGTTTTATTAGAGGCCTTATCGATGGGATTACCGATTATATCTAGTGATTGCCATTTTGGGCCAAGAGAAATTCTTGCTCCAGAATTAAATCTGTTTGATAGAGTTGAGTACCCATATTATACAACTTATGGGGTATTAATCCGCAGATTCCAAATGGATTTTAAAATAGGTACATTAAATGTCAAATCTTTATGTGAAGAGGAGGAGATGTTGATTAAAGTCCTATGTAAATTTCTGGAAAATCCAATTAAGAATCGGGAAAAAAATGAAAAAAGGGCATTAAACTTTAATTTAACCTCTTTTTTTGATGCTTGGAAACGTCTTATCTGAAATAAACTAAAAATAAGACATTAAAACATCAGAATTATCCTATGTTCATAAATAAATTGTACTACGCAATGTATATTTCAAAAAAGGATCGTTTACAGCCTTTTACATAGAATTTACAGTGGTATGTAATATGAAAAGTCTAGTTACTGGTGGAGCAGGTTTTATAGGCTCACATCTTGTGAAAAAATTAGTAGAAAATAAACAGGAAGTTATTGTTCTTGATAATTTCTCTTCAGGCAGATATAATTATAAATTTCTTGAAACAATGCCAAAAGTAGATATTATTGAGGGTTCTATTATTAATAGGGATGTTGTTCACGATGCTATATCACAATGTGATAATATATATCACCTTGCTGCCTTTAATCGTGTTCCGCGCTCAATTGAAGATCCGATACTATCAAATGAGATTAATATTACTGGAACTCTTAATATACTCGAAGCAGCAAGAAAATTTGATATTGAAAGCATTGTTTATAGTTCAAGTTCTTCAGTCTATGGGATGTCAAAGGAATTCCCTAGAGTAGAGAACTGCAATCCAATGCCAAAAAGCCCCTATGCTGTAGGTAAATTAGCATCAGAATACTATTGCCAAGTATATGAAGATTTATATAATATAAAAGTAAAAATCTTAAGATATTTTGCAGTTTACGGACCAAAGCAATCACCAATCATTAAATATGCAGCTGTAATTCCGTATTTTATACTGAATGCATTAAATGGTAGAAAATTACCCGTCTATGGAGATGGAAATCAGCGAAGAAATTTCACTTTTGTCGAAGATACGGTAAATGCTACGATTTTGGCAATGAAATCAGATAGAGCTTCAGGAGAAATAATCAATATTGCAAATGAATCTGAAATTTCATTAAATGAAATTATTGATCTTCTAAAAGAGGAATTAAATAAAGATATATTGGTGGAGTATTATCCATGGAGGAAAGGAGATGTGAAACACGCTTACCCTGATTTATCAAAAATGAAAAAAATTCTTGGATATAGATCAATTTATTCAATAGAAAAAGGCATAAAAACGACTCTTGATTGGTATAAAAGCAATCCTTCTTATTTTGAAGATTCCTAATAGGACAGAAATACTCATGGTTGAAATTACATATTTTATTAGTGATTATGGTTTTGGACATGCTGCTAGGAGTATTGCAATTATTAGAGCTTTTCTTGCTTGTGATTTAGATATAAATATAGAAATTCATACGTTTTTTCCTTTAGAATTAATAAAACGCTCTTTATCCAAAAAAAGTGAAATAAAAAGAATAAAATTTCACAAAATGAGAAATGATGTTGGTTTTATCTGGAATGCTAAACAAGAGAAAATTGATAATGAGAAAACAACAATTAATGTTCATCAATGGGTAAAAAACTGGCCATCAACCTATCTCTTTGAGAAATATATTTTTTTGAAAAACAAAGAAATCTCGCTCATAGTCTCTGATATTGCTCCCCAACCTTTTTTATTAGCTAAGAAATTAGATTTACCGAGTATTGCTATAAGTAATTTTACCTGGTTTGATATTTATCAAGATTTCTGTAAAACTGAGGATTTGCAAGAGATTTGGAGAGCATATAGGGAAGCTTCCTTAGGACTCATGCTTCCCTTTAATCTTGAAAACAAAGTTTTCCCAACAATCCTCGAAACATCTCTGGTTAGCAGAGATCCAACCCGATCGCGCAAGAAAATTTGTTCCAATTTAAAAATTAACCCCTCCACTCCTATAATATATGCAGGAACAGGAAAGTCCTTAATAAATCCGTTTATAGAAGAATGGAAAATTCATCCAGAATATGATTTCATTCTAGGCAGTAGCTCAACCATTTCTGCCCCAAATATCCATAGCATTCCCTATAATGATCCCGAAGGCCAAGATTACATCGCAGCTAGTGATCTAGCCGTCTTAAAGATTGGTTATAGCTCAATTTCGGAAGCAATTAGAGCGAAAATCCCATTTATCGCTATAGATTTTGTTCAGAGTGCAGAAACTAAGTTTATGAGAAAAAAAATTCAAGAGTTGAATATTGGGGAATGTATCACTCCTCAGGAGTTTTTTTCTGGTAAATGGATAGATGAAATTCCAAAAATCATGGAATTGAAGGAAAATTATTCCTCATTACCCGAACGATTTTTGAAAAAAGGAGAATATCAATGCGCAAATATTATTCTTGACCTATTACAGGAAATAATTTAACTTCTGTCTTTTAATTGAATGTCTCTAGGTATTTTTCATAAAAACCATTAGATCTAATATTGAAGAATTAAAACATCATGTTTTATTTGCAATTAATTGATTTAAAATGGTTACCAAAATTGCTGTTATCGGTATGGGTTACGTGGGAATTCCTATTGCCGCATTATTAGCAGATATCGATGAATTTCAAGTGACAGGTATCCAACGACGTTCTAAACGGTCGGGATGGAAAATTGAGTATATTAACCAAGGTAAATGTCCGATTAAAAATGAACCTGTTCTTCCTGAACTACTTCAACGTGTTGTTAAGGAAAAAAAGCAATTAGTCGTAACTGATGATATTTCTATGATTTCTGAGATGGACTATGTTCTAATTGATGTCCAGACTCCAACAGATGAGAATAATGTACCGCAATACGTATCGCTTCGAGGAGTAAGTAAAGAGGTCGGAACCCATCTTAAACAGGGTACGACAGTCATCATTGAATCTACCTGTGCTCCTGGCACAACTGATTATATTGTAAAACCTATCCTTGAACAGGAATCAGGTTTAACGGCTGAAAAAGATTTTTATTTGGCTTTTGCATATGAACGTGTTATGGTTGGCCGTTTAATCTATAATATTCTGCATTATCCGCGTATAGTGGGAGGAATTGATGTAAAAAGTGCAGAGAAGGCTGCTTGGTTGTATAAACAAGTTCTCAAAAGCAAGATTATTGAAACAACAGCTTTAACTGCAGAGCTTGCAAAAGTAGTGGAGAATACATACCGTG
>RDOE01000051.1 GCA_011364975.1 Promethearchaeota archaeon
ATATACCGAGTAAGTGACAATCTTGAATTCAGTCTTTTCAATGGTATTCTCTATTTTTTTCCTGTTTTTCATGATCTCATAAAGATCCTAATAATAGTATCACCTTTTCTTTCTGCTTTAATATTGTCAAGTCTAAAAAGCAAGGTACACTTTTTGCAGAAATTACCTAGTATAAATGTTTTAATTACATTTATGCTAATCTTCTTCATTCTGAGTTCTTTTGCTAGTTTTTTAATAATTCAACATCGATCAGATGAAGAAAATAATTTTCATAAAATTGGAAAATGGCTTTCATCAAATAATGTTAAGAATAGCACAATTTGGATGGATGATAGAGACTATATTCCTGAATGGAGAAGAGATAGTGACAGGGCTTATGTTTTAGTACACGTGGCTCTAGGAATAGAATTCTGGTCAGAAAATAGAATCTGTAAATATAATTCAAGCACAATTCTATCGAAGCAAGTCCATTACTTCGTATCACTTTATTCTAACTTTTCTAACACCATATTACCATTTAATTCTGAGGTGATTTTTAATGTAACTATCGATCAAAATATTCTTGAAGGGGTGAGAAGTGAACTCGTGAATGAAGAAAGCATCACTATTTTTTTGTTTTCCTACAATTCCTATAATACTAGCCATTTTCGTTGAATTTAGAGAATTATCCCCTTTTCTGTCCAAAATATAATTTATTTTTCATAATTAAGTAGGATAGGGTTGAAAAGAGGATTAAAAGGTAGTAAAGATTTTAGAGGAAGTTAAGATTAGGTTATTGAAAAAGGATTTAAAATGATTGTTTTTGACGCTATCATATATCTTTTACAGGATATATCTTTGTTTATCGTTTTTGAAGGGTTAAAATGTGATATCAAATCAAAAAACAGATATAAGAACCGAATCGTATCTTCAAAGAATCGTGGATGTAAAACTTGGTAAGAACGTAAAAATTTTTAGCTTCGTCAATCTTTATGGCTGTGAAATCGGCGATGGATCCCAAATTGGGTGTTTTGTCGAAATTCAAAAAAATTCAGTGATTGGAAAAAATGTTAAAATATCAACTCACTCGTTTATTTGTGAAGGGGTGGAAATCTCTGATAACGTTTTTGTCGGACATAATGTTACTTTCATAAATGATAAATATCCAAGAGCAACTAGGGCTGATGGGAAAAAAAAGGAAGAAAATGATTGGATTCTATCTAAAACTTACGTTGGTAAAGGTGCGTCTATTGGTTCAGGATCTATCGTACTGGGGGGGATTTCTATTGGTGATTATGCAATGATAGGAGCAGGATCCGTAGTTACAAAAGATGTTTCTCCTCATACAATAGTTATAGGTAATCCAGCACGTTTTCTTCGAAAAATTGAAGAATAGGTAATGAAATAATATGATAAAAGTAGGTGTTATTGGAACTGGTTATTGGGGTAAGAATCACCTTAGAGTAATAAATTCTATAGCTCAAGCAGAGTTGTCAATGATAGTAGATTCGAGAGAAGATATAGCTAAGAAATACGCGAAAAGTTATCGAACAGAGTATAGTACTAACTACACCGATCTATTAGAAAGAGACGATATTCAAGCTGTAATTCTTGCTACCCCAAATTCTTCTCATTATTCTATTGCTAAAGATCTTATTGAAAATGGAAAGAATGTACTAGTGGAGAAACCATTATGTCTAACCGTGGAAAATGCAAGAAAAATCATTGATCTCGCAAAAGAGAATTCTGTAACATTAATGGTTGGGCATATTTTTAGTTTTAATCCAGCAATTCGGGTATTAAAGCAAAATATAGAAAATCATATTCTTGGGGAAATAATGTTTATAACCATATCAAGAATGGGTCTTTTTCCACCTCGCAATGACTCTGGAATAATTTTAGATTTGGCTATTCATGATTTTGACGTTATAACATATTTATTCAATCGTAAATTACCTGAAAGTATTACTGCTGTTGGTGGTAGTTATATTAGAAGAGCTTTTGAAGAAACAGCGTTTGTGAGCATGGAATACACTAATGGAATAATAGCAAATACCAATGTTAGTTGGCTTACACCTGTTAAAGTTAGGAATTTATTGATTTCAGGGACAAAAGGAACTGCTTCTTTGAATCTAATTACTCAAGAGCTAGAAATATTTGAATCAAGAATAGAGGAGAATCACAATGATTTAATGTCATCTCAAGTTTATGATTTAATTTACAAGGAAGGAATGAGTTACAAACCAATAATAAAAAAGGTAGAACCCCTTACAATGGAAGATGAGCATTTTATAAACTGCTTAATTAATAAAGAAACCCCCCTAGTAAATGGAGAAGTGGCTTTAAAAACACTAATTATGGCTGAGGGGGCATTAAAATCAATGAAAGAAAGAAAAACAATAAGAATACAACATTTATATCCATAATTACCAAAGAGGGCATCCAATTGATTAGTGAAATAAATTCAGTACCCTTTGTAGACTTAAAAACAAACTTTTCAGAGATAAAAAATGAATATTTTGAGATAATTAGTTCAATCATTGACAATACCAGTTTCATATTAGGAAAAAAAGTCAAAGAGTTTGAAGAAGCTTTTGCCAAATATATAAATGTCAAATTTGCTATTGCTCTTAATTCTGGTACAACAGCACTTCATTTAGCTTTAATCTCATCTGGAATTGGAAAAAATGATGAAGTGATTACAGTGCCAAATAGTTTTTTTGCCACATCTGAAGCTATTGCATATACCGGTGCAAAACCGAAATTCGTTGATATTGATCCAATAACTTTCAATATTGATTCAACCAAAATTAGAAGTATTATTAGCGATAAGACAAAAGCAATTATACCTGTTCATCTCTACGGGCAACCTTGTGATTTTTAGATGAAATTATAGAAATATGTGAAGAAAATAATCTTGTTTTAATAGAAGATGCATGCCAAGCGCATGGTTCGAAGTATAAAAATAAGAAAATTGGTGAAACTGGAAACTTAGCATGCTTTAGCTTCTACCCCACTAAGAATTTAGGAGCTTTCGGAGATGCTGGAATTCTAACAACTGATAATGAAGAAATTGCAGAGAAAGTAAAGATGTTAAGAGACCATGGACAGAAAACAAAAAACATTCACGAATTCATTGGATATAATGGTAGAATGGATGCTCTTCAAGCAGCAATTTTAAATATTAAGCTTCCATTTTTGGATAGCTGGATAGAAAAAAGAATAAATATTGCTAAAATGTATAACGAAATCTTGGAAGATCATAGATTAATTCAATTACCTAGACTTGGTACCGAAAGAAAGCATGTTTATCACCTTTTTGTTATCAGGTCAAAAATTAGGGATAAAATACAGATAGAGCTGTCTAAAAATGGGATAGGAACTCAAATTCATTATCCCACACCTATTCATTTGCAACCCGCGTTTAAATATCTTAATTACAAACAAAATGATTTTCCTGAAGCTGAAAAATCATGTAGAGAGATTTTATCTCTTCCTATCTTCCCTAGTATGAGTCAAGAGCAAATTAAATATGTATGTACAAAGATTAAAGATTGTAAGACTTAAATATTGATTTGAGGGTAGGAAGTTGGATAAAATCCTGATTATGTCCGCAAACGACATGAATGATATGAGCGGTCAAACGGTTAGAATCTTTGAGTTAGTAAAGTTCCTTTCTAGGTATTATCAAATAGATTTTTCTTCATTTCAAAAACCACCAGTCTATTTAAATCCCTTCATATCCAAATGGTATCACATTGGAAGAAGATTGGAGCTTAACGATTTTGGTACCATCTATGGGATTTTCCATTTTTTAAAATTAGTAATATTAATGAAAAAAACAGTAAATGAGTCAGATGCTAAAATATTTTATACAGATAGTTTTTACTTACTTTTCTTAACATTATTTATGAAAAAACCAACTGTTTTTGAGCTTCATGGGATTATAACTAATGAACTTGTAAGTAAGGGAAAATTACCGGCATTGAGAATTATTACATCATTATTTGACTTTCTTTTCAACTGGCTTTATTCATTACCTGATCTCGTTATAACAGTTACTTCTAATCTTAAGATTGAATATTTTCGTCGAACGAAGAAGAGCACCTGCGTTGTTATCCCTAACGGAGTCGATATCGATCGATTTGTCCCCGTAACCGAATCTAATAAAGTTAAAATTAAGAAAAAACATAAAATTTGTCTTGATTGCATTCCTTTAATATATGTGTCAGGAATGAGACCTTGGCATGGATTATCTGATCTTATAATTGAATTAGAACCACTACTTTCAGAGTATAATAATACAAAATTATATCTTGTTGGTGATGGACCTGAACTAAACAAAGCAAAAAAGAAAGCATATGAACTAAACCTAGATAAGGGAAAGGTTTCATTTTTGGGTAGTATACATCATTCTTTCATTCAAGAAGTTATGGCAATTAGCTTATTCGGGTTGTATTTCTATGGATATGACCCATTTGTGATTAAGCATTTTGAAAATATAGGACATAATCCAATTAAAATCTTAGAATACATGGCAGTTGGTGTTCCTGTAATAGTACCAAATATAACTGGCTTAAGAGCTTTGGTACAAAAAAGCTGCGGTGGCTGGATATACGATCCAAAGCCAGGTAATTTATTGATAATTATTAAAGATATTTTGCAAAATAAGGAAGAAATTCATCAAAGAGGAAAGGATGGAAGATTGTATATCAAAGAGAATTATGGTTGGAATCAAATTGCTTCAGCTATTTCTAAAGAGATTAAAAAATTAATTAGTTAGCAATTATATCCTTGAAGTTACAAACAATTATATGTTCTTATTGAAAAAACTAGGGTAAAAAATAAAAAAATAAAGCCTGTACTGTGGTGTTAGTTGAAAGAAACCAAGTTAACCCTGATTTTTTAGAAAATATTTGAGCTAATCAGCCTGATTGATGTTAGCTATTATATTTCTTCCGTTCTTACCCGTAATTTTTTTTATAATGAATTTTATTTTCCCTAATCAGTCATAATCAAATAAGACTCAATAGGAAAGTTTATTGTAGGAGGAAAATATTCAACTTATCGATTAATATAAAATAATCTTTATTAGTTGCATCTTTAGATAGATTCAATAGAACTCTTACACAATTTAGGTGTAAGATTTTCCAATATATCATTTTAACAATGGTTTTCAGACTTCTTGGTGATTTATTTAATTATAATTAAAATAAATATGCTAATACCCTGATGGAGGGCCTTAGATATCAAAATATGGATTTATTATTCGAAACGGTTTCTTACCTTTACTTGATATCTTTCATATAAAGCGATTCTTCAGTATTTATAGGGCTTTAGAAAAAGAGCAGTATGAAAACTGGGATTTGATACAAAGAAAAAAAGCTAAACGATTCCAAGCTCTGCTTTCAGTTTGCAGGAATAATACCTATTATAGAAATCTAGTGAAAAATGTTTCAACCGTTGAAGATTTACCCAAAATCCCAATATTATCAAGAGATCTGATACAACGAAATTTACTTTTGTCAAATGGTATCAATAAGAGAAGAATTAGGTATGATAGTACTTCAGGTTCAACAGGACAACCGTTAAGGTTCATTAAAGATCAACAATCTAGTGAAGGAGTAAAAATCGCTACTGAATTATTATTTAATAAATGGGCAGGTTTAAATTTTGGAGAGAGACATGTACAACTCTGGGCTTATCATACAAAATCTTTTTATCAGAATGTTTGGTTCAAATATTTATATAATTGTCGACAATTTCCTCCGTATTATAATACTTTTGATGCTTTTCATCCCATATTAGAGAAAATTCAAAGCCTGAGGCCAAATCTCTTAACTGGATACAGTTCTGCTTTATTTTTAGCTGCCTCTCTTATTGAGGAAGAAGATTACAATTTAAATTTGCCTTTAAAAGGTATTATTGCCTCTGCTGAATCTTTATTACCTTATCAAAAGAAGTTTATTGAAACTATTTTTCAAACAGATGTTTTAATGCGATATGGAGCAAGAGAAGTTGATAATGTGGGTATGGAATGTCCAGAAAGGAATGGATATCACTTTATTCCTTCCCGTTACATTCTTGAAGTTGTTGATTCAGAAGGAAATCTTGTAAATTCGGGAGAGGAAGGAAGATTACTCGTTACTGATTTATTGAATCATATTATGCCTTTGATAAGATATGATATTGGTGATTATGCTATTTTGAGTGATGAGCTTTGTTCATGTGGAAGAAAATGGCCTCTTATAAAGGAAATTAAAGGTAGAATAAGTGACCATTTGGAACTTCCCTCTGGTAAATCCTTTCCATTTCTATCTTTTAATGTATTATTTGAACAAGTGAGTGACTTTATTCGCGAATTTCAGGTTTTACAAAAGTCAACTGAAAAATGGGTAATTAAGATAGTTATAGCCCCAAATTTCAGAAAAAAACAAATTTTAGAACTCGAGAGGACATTAAAAGAAGCAACAAATAATGAAGTAGACATTTCTTTAGAGTTAGTTAAAAAAATACAAAGAACTTCAACTGGCAAATTCAAATACATCATTCGAATGAATGAGTTATCAGTAAATAAATAAATCACAGAGTTCCAATCATGTTGTGAAAAATATGTTTCTAGAAGAAGCAAAATGGATAAAATTGAATCTATTTTCTGTTTTGGATGAATTTATAACTTTAATTGACATTGGATCTTCATCACAGTATTTTCGTACCCATATACAGCCATATATTGAAAGTGAGTTATTTGAACCATTAAAAGAAGCAGGAAAACTGGTAACACATATGGATAGTAAATCTGAAGTTGGTGTAGATATTGTACTTGATATTGAGCATTTAAACAGTTTAAATCAGAAATTTGATGTGATCCTTTGTTGTAATGTTTTAGAACATGTAAAAAAACCATTAACTGTGTTAAAACACATTAAAAAACTTCTTAACAAAGGCGGATTTCTTGTTGTGACTATTCCATTTTCTTATCCATATCATTGTGATCCATATGATAATCTTTGGAGACCCTCCCCTTCTTTATTAGTTGAAATGCTTCCTGAATTCACCCCCATTGAAATGTCTATCTTGAAAGTAAAGACTACCGTTCCTAAGTTATTCTACAGAAGTCTTGTCTCTATTATTCAAACTGTTTTTTTTGAACACCCAGGTATAATCTATAAGAATTTTAAAATGCTGTTTCAGCATCCATTTTCTGTTACTTGCACGTTTTTTCACTTCGATAATTCCAATTATGAGAACTTTACAAATAAACCTTAATCCAAATTCGGGGTCTGCACAAAAATGTGTTATATCAGAGAGATCTTCCTTGTAATTAGTATAATCAATAGTTTTTACATATAATAATGATTTTAGTTTTATTAAAATCCCATAAAATAATGGTAATGGTCATGTCTTTAAAAATTACTTATTTAATTCACCAGATTGCTAAAGGTGGAGGAATGGCTTTACAGGCTATTAATATGGCTGATTCCTTAGCTAGAAAAGGACATGATATTTCAATGATCTTTGCTAGTAAATTTCATGGAGCTAACTGGAATTATGTAAACCTCTATAAAAATATAAAGTTTTCAGAGATTACTATTCCAGTTGGTTATTATCCTCCCTTTTTTCAGATTATAACAAATTCCATTTTTATGAAGAAAAAGCAAAATACTGACATAGTTCAATGTTTTAACCCATTATTTGATGCTATAGCTGCGATTAATATAAAGCGACAAAGAAAGATTCCAGTAGTTATTCGAGTTGGTTCTATATATGAAAATTTCTATTCAGATAAATTGTACCTCATAATTAATGGAAAAATAATAAAAAGTAGTAATATTGTCAATTCATCGATCAAAATTACTATTAAAATGATTCTTGAGAAATGTGATGTAATTGTTTTCAATTCAAATTATTTAAAGGACTATTATAAGAATATTAAAAATCCAAACAAACTAGTAATAAGGAATGGCATTGACTTATCAAAGTTCAAACATCTTAAGAATTTCCCAGTTCATGATGGTTCAAAATACATGCATCTTAAGGAAATCTCAACACGGAAGATCCTCTATGTAGGGCGTATCGAACCAAGAAAGTCACTTGAAACACTTATTCTTGCTCTTTCGTATTTACCTGCGTCTCTGAGAAGAGAAGTTACTTTGATTCTGATTGGTTCCACTAAGATAGCACCTAAATATTATGAATTTTTACAGAATTTTATAAAGAAAAAATCTTTATCCGATCAAGTATTCTTCTTAGGTTACATTGATTATAAAGATCTGCCAATTTTCTATGCACTCTCGGATTTGGTTGTTTTTACTTCAGATTTTCAAAATCATAAGACGAGCGAGGGACTTCCTAATGTTATACTTGAAGCTCTGGCTTGTCAATGTCCTTGTATTGCAGCGGACATTGCTGGAGTCCGTGAAGTGATAACTGATATGAACAATGGAATTTTATTCCATCCTAATGATGTAAAAAATCTCTCTGAGAAAATTTCTTTAGTTTTAAATGATAAAATGCTTGCTAAAAGATTAAGTTCGCGAGCTAGAAATTCAATTGTGAATAATCATTCCCTAGAATATGTAACATCTAGATATGAAGCGATTTACAAGCTATGCTCGGATAAATAGAATCAGCACCCCTTCTTGTAGTATATCTTTACTTAAATTTCATTAATGCAGTTAAAGGTCTAGAAATAATTTTTGGATTAATAGTTGAAATAATAATAAAACTTAAAGAAACGATATTTGAGTAATTAAATCAGAATTTGATAGACATATAAGGCAGAATATTAGTATGAAAGCTCTATATTTCACTTCCAGCCTCCCTAGGTACAAAGGTGATTTTAAAGGGAGTTTTTTAGTTGATCAATTGAAATACCTGAAAGAATATGGTCTTGAATTAGAGATTATTACACCAAGATCTTATTATGACAGAATTTATGAAATTAATGGTTTTCCAATTAAAAGATTTCCGTACCTTCCTAGGAAATTAGAGAGAATCACCTTAAGAACAATTGAATCGTCAATTCGTATATCCCCTGAATGGATATTTTATCTTGGAGCTGCAACAAAAGAAATTCTTCGAAAAAGACCTAATATTATTCATTCCCATTGGATATTGCCTTTTGGTTTTGTTTCTTCTTTAAAAAAGACTATAGAACCCAAAATACCATTTGTTATAACCAGCCATGGACAAGACATTAATATACCTTGGAAAAATCCATGGTATAGGGGTCCTCTCAATATAGCGTTCAAAAAGGCCGATAAAATAATTTTTGTAGCCAATCATCTTAAAGAAAAAGCAATTAAACTTGGACTAGATGAAAAAAAGGCTGAGCTTATTCATCTAGGAATCGATGTGAACTACTTCAATCCAGATAGAACTTTCGATAAATCTAATCATCTTTCACAAATTAGTAAAAAAATCCCATCCCAAGTACCTGTTATTGGAACACTTTCTTCATTGATACCAAGAAAGAATGTACAAGATCTTCTAAAAGCAGTAAAACGAATCCATGATCAAATTGATTGTTATATAATTATTGGGGGAGAGGGAGAGGAAAAACAAGTTTTAGAGGAATTTTGTCAAAAAAACAATCTAAAAAACGTCTATTTTCCTGGAAAAATAAGAAGAGCTGATGTACCTTTATTTTTATCGTTATTTGATGTTTTTGTATTATCATCAGAGGGAGAGGGGTTAGCTACTGCTTTACAAGAGGCAATGGCAATGAAAAATGTTCCTGTTGTGTCTGATTCGACTCAGTGTGATGAATTGATTACTCATGAAAAAAATGGATTGATATATCGTCATAATGATATTCAATCGTTAGAAGAACAAATACTTAAAGCAATTAATAACAAGGATATTGGGGAAAAAGCAAGACAAACAATTAAAGAAGATTTTAATGTAGAAAAAACAACAAAGAAATTATTAAGATTATACCACTCACTGCAATAAATAGTTGAAATTATTCCATCATTAATATTTCTCCATGAGAATGTTGAAGAACTTGTATAAAGGGAAGTATTACGATATTTGCGCATCTCCTTATATAAAACCTCAAATAGTTACCCCCTATCTTTTTACCCTCCTAGATGCTACCCTGAATTTCGTGATTTGAATATACACCCAAAAATGGATCCTGAAAATACAGTTTATGATGCAGTTCGGGAAACATTTTTCCTTTTAGGTTTTGACCGAAAGAATTATGGTTATTCATCTTGGAATCCCTTGAGCGAAATAATTTCAAAAGGGGATTCAGTTCTAATAAAGCCAAATTTAGTTAAACACAAACATAAAAATAGAAATGGTTCTCTTCTAGAGCTAATTACTCATCCATCTATCATTAAAGCAGTCATGGATTACGTTTTCTTAGCTTTGAAAGGAACTGGGGTAATATTATTAGGTGATGCTCCAATTCAAGAAGCTGATTTTGAAAAAATAAAAAAATGTTTAAAATTCGAAGAAATGATTTTGAATTATACTGGTTTTCCTGGTATTAAAGTTCATTTAATCGATTTCAGAAAAGAAAAAGCCCATAGAAAAGCATATGGAGCAATGAAACGAACGCCTATTGCAGGGGATCCTTCGGGTTATTCAATTATTAATTTGAGTAATAAAAGTCTATTGAATAAGTACTCTCATCATTATGAGAATTATAGGGTAACTAATTATGATAAAAAAAGAATGAAAACGTTCCACGCTGCAAATAAGCATGAATATCTTATTGCGAATTCAGTTTTAAATTCTAATGTTATAATTACAATTCCAAAGCTGAAAACTCATAGAATAGTTGGGATTACATGTGCTTTAAAAAATACTGTTGGAATAATTGGCTCTAAAGATTGCTTACCACATTACCGGAAAGGACCAATTGAAAAAAATGGGGATGAATATCTCTATTCATCAAAACGCAAAAGCTTTCTATCAAACATAGACGAGATTCTAGGGAGCTCCAAAAATGGGTTCATATGTCGCATCCTTAACATAATGAAATGTTCTATTTATTTGAGCACAAGAATAGTAAAATTCAAAGATCCGTTTATGAAAGGAAATTGGTATAAAAATGACACCATGGCTCGAACTGTGATTGATCTTAATTCAATTATCTTTTTTTATGATAAGAACGGGAGGAACTTTTTTCCAGATGTTCAAAGAAAATTCTTGGTAATCACTGATGCTATAGTTTCAGGTGAAGGAGACGGGCCGTTAAACCCAACTAAGAAGGAAACTGGATTTATTATTGCCAGTAAGAGTTTTGTCCTGAATGATATCGCTGCTAGTTTTTTAATGGGTTTTGACTATAAAAAAATACCTCTCATCAGGATTGCATTAAATTCACCTTTATATTTCGAAAAATTCAAAAATCTGTCAAAAATTCGGATAGAATCCAATCTTAGTGATCTAAATCTAATGTCAGACATAAAAAAACATTACAATTTTGAATTCCAACCTCCTAATGGTTGGCTAGGATATGTTGAATTAGAATAATTCAAAAAGGCATAAGATAACCTGTCAACAAGATTTACTTACTAAAGAAACGACTAAAAAGATAAATAAATATCAAATTATAATAAAACATTACATTTTAGGGAGTCTATTCATTGGTAACAATCTGTTATGTTCTTTGGCAATTCAAGTCCCCGAAAAATTTCTATTCAATGGGAGGATCAGAAAAACAACTACTACGAGTAGTTAATGAGTTGAAAAAAAATTATTATAAATATCAAGTAATAATTGTAGCTAGAAAGGCAAAAAATGATCTTTCATTTGAAAAAGTGTCTCCAAAAATAAAAATTTATAGACTCTTTTCGACTGAGATTCCCATTCTCTCAATGATGTTATTTATGATTTCTTTACCAATTTTTCTAATCCATTATCATCTTCGATTTCGAATAAGTGTTATTCATCTCCAGCTTCCAGATTTCTTTCTCCTGAGTCTTTTATTGGTTCGATATATAACCAAAATACCTATAATAACAAGAATTGCAGCAAATGAATTAAATTTAATCACTTTTCATGGTATTTGGTATAATGCAAGACGATTCATGCGCTCATTAATTTTACAGACAGATGCAATACACACTCTCAATCCTACAGCTTTTAATAACTCTTTTGAGCTAGGCTTTTCTGTTAAAAACCTTTATTTAATCCCCAATGGAGTAAACGTTCCAGTTGATTCAAAAAACTACAAATCTTTGAAGAGACAAATATTATACGTGGGAGCGATGAGAAATTTCCCCAAGAAAATGAATAAGGAACAAAAAAATTTGAAATATCTGATAAAAGCATTTTCCTTATTGATTAAATATGAACCTGATATCAAATTATTGATGATTGGAGACGGGAATTATAAGAGGATTTTAGAAAATTTCGTTAACGAAAATAAGGAAATCAAGGGTAAAGTTTTTTTCTATGGGTATCATTCAAAAATAATCCCCTTTTACAGAGAATGTGATATATTAATCAATCCCTCTTATTTTGAAGGATTGCCAAATGTAGTTATCGAAGCAATGGCATATGGAATGTATGTTTTATGCAGCTCGATCCCCGCTCATCAGTTTCTTATTGGAGGAAATAATCTCTATGGAGATATGTTTAATCATGAAAACATAAATGATCTCGTTAACAAAATAATTAAATTCTATGAAGAACCTGATATATTCATTAAAAAAGCCACTAACGCTCGCAATTTAATAATTAAGAAGTTTTCTATCTCAATTATCGTAAAAAAATTACTTTTAATGTATAAAAAAGTTACCTCTAATATAAAAATAGATCCAAGTTGAGGTTTCGAAACTGAGGAAAAAAATACATTAATTTTATAGATTTTCCTGAATTTGTGTCAAAAATTCCAAGAGATTTAAAATACTTTTCAACAGGCACCTTTTATCTAATGCTATCTAGTGTACTGGGATTTAGCCTCAGATTAATTTCAAGGATAGTAATCGCAAGATACTCTTCTGTAGAAGTTTATGGAATGTTTAGTATTATTTGGTCAGAAGCCAATTTTATTAGTATATTGGCGTTATTTGGGCTTGGTCAGCAATTGACAATTGTTTTACCGAGAAAATTAAAGAACGATCAGTCAAAAATGATTATTTCATCAGGATTTTATGTAATAGTTATTGGTCTGTTTTTTTATTTCTTCTCCTTAATTTTAAACTCCTTTGAAGATGTATTTACCTTGAAGTATTCTACTCTTATTTCATCCTTTTTTATTCTATTCTTGCTATTCCAGTTCATATATGTGGGGCTTAAAGATTTTTTAGGCTATTTTTTACTCAATATGACTCAGAACCTTTTTTTCTTCATTTTTGTGGTGTTCTATAGAACGAGTCTCAGTCCAAATAATCTTGTTTCTTTATTGATAATTAGTATAATTGTTTCGACTTGTACAGGGATTATTTATTTAATCAAGACACATAAGATAAATTCTTCACTACAAGATATATATAGCTTCAGTTTTATAAGAATTGATAGAAATCGTTTTTATCTTTTTAGTGCGGATATTGTTAATAATTCAATCCTTTATTTAGTTTTGAAGATACCAGAAATTGTATTTAATGATTTATCAATTCCTGCCTATATTAGTGTTGCATTTTCCATATTAGCAATTCTCATATTGCCATCTCAAATGATCTCTACAGTTATGGCTCCACTTATATCCGAACAAGTTACAAAAAGAAAAAAAGAAGAACTTACTTCAACATTTGGATTTACTTTAACCTTTATCTTTGTACTACAGGGATTAACAATAATTGGATCTTTCTGTTTCGGAGATATGATAATATCAATTTATGGTTCAGGGTATTTACTGAATTCTTTCATGCTTTTTCAGATTTTACTTTTTGCTACAACAATCGACTCACTAAATTATGCATATAAATTTCTTGTTCGTAATACTAATCACGAAAATTTATTTGCTGCAGGAAAGTGGCTTTCCCTTATAATATATCTTATTCTTCAATTAGTATTTAGCTTTATTCTAGATAAAAAGGGATTTAGTGTTGTTTTTGCATATACAGGTTATATAATTGCTCAATTTTTGTTCTATTTCCTAGTTATATATAAATTAAACATACTTTCGAGTAATTATAATTCAATGAGGATAAGTATGTGGTTAATTTTCTTATTTTTCAGTTCCTTATTGGTGTTTAATATATCCATTAATACATTTACGATCATAGAAAGGTTTCTTGTCTTTTTTTTGAATTCATGTCTTTTTATTGTCTATTTACAAATATTTAGAGTTATAAATTTAAAATCAATTATGATTCGATACAGATTCTTTTTCTAAAACCATTTATAGAATTAAATTTTATTAGATTAATCAAGTTACGCTAAAATAATAAGATAAATCTATTTCTATTTAAACATCCAAATTAGGTGTGTGAAGTATTCTATTTGAAGTGTCGTTTAAATATGCAAATGAAAAGGGGTCTTTATCCCCTTATGCTTATTGTATTCTTTTTACCTTTAATAGCACTATTATCTCTCGAATTGAACACTACATCATATGATGATTCATCGAATATTTATATGCACACCATTCAATTAAAGGAAGAAGATACACCTAGAATCTTTCAATCTAGCCTAATTATACATGATGATCAAATAATAATTGATGGAAATTTAGATTTCCATAACACTGCAACAATAAAAGGATGGTCAGGAGACGGTTCTAAAGAAAATCCATATTTAGTGAAATCTATTACTGTAAATGCATCTGAAATAATGATAAGTATTAAAAATACAAATTTATTCTTCAGAGTAAGGAATTTTCTTCTTTCAGGCGGGAAAAAGGGGATTTATCTTGAAAATATATCGAATGGAGAAATTAGTGATTGTGTAATTGAGAATGTTGCCTACGGTATTCAGATATTATCCTCAAATAACTGCTCATTATTAAATAACACAATTAAATCATGTAGATATTATGGAATACACGTAGGAAACAATAATCAGACTTCTGTTATATCTAATAATATAAATATGACTGGAAATTCAATAAGCTTATGTCAGAAGAGTGGAATAAACTTCGTTTGTTCTGATGGTAATCTAGTTATGTATAACTACATTTCTGAAAACGAAAATGGGATTCATCTATCATCCTCTCATATGAATTATTTCATTCATAACAGGATATACAATAACTTAAGGAGCGGGATTTTATTAGAAGAATCAGGAAATAATACTATTTTAAATAATAATTTTAGAAAGAATGGATTATTGATAAGTGGCTCGCTACTTAAATATTATATCCAAACTTCAATCAGCGGAAATACGGTCAATGATTTTCCATTAGTCTATTTGATGAATGACGTGGTGAATAAAGCCATTCCAGAAAATTCTAGCCAAGTATTTATTATAAATAGCTCAAATTTTCAAATTTCTGGATTGAGAATTTTTGAATCTACTGTAGGAATATCAGTTGCTTATAGCTCAAATTTTTCCTTATTGAATAATTATATTACGCAAAACAATAAATTTGGAATGTCATTGTATTTATCAAAAAATTTTACTTTGTACAACAATTCTCTACATTTTAATTTATTAGGACTTCAGATTAAAAATTCGAGCAACTACTTAATTTCTAAGAATTCTTTAATTAATAATGAACACGCTTATTTTGAAACATTTTCTTCTAATTGTACAATTTATTCAAATATAGTATCACATAATACTCATGAAGGGATTTATCTTAATGAGAGTAGGGGCCTCACTATCTCAGCCAATTTTATATCCAATAACGAAAATGGGTTGGTTTTATCGGCATCTAATCAGAATACTGTATCAAACAATTTCATTTACGATAATATAAATGGTATACAGCTTTTTCGATCCCATAATAATACACTTTTTGGCAATTCAATATTTAATAATAAAATAAATGGTATGTATATATTCCTTTGTGAAAATAGCTCAATTCAAAATAACTATTTTATAGAAACTGGTATATACATAATTGGGTCAAACTATGATCATTATTCTCAATCTACAATAGTAGGGAATTTATTAAATGCAGCTCCAATAATCTATTGGGTTGAAATAAAAGATAAAAGGGTCCCAGTAAACATAGGTCAAATAATTCTTGTTAATTGTTCATCAATTACCATCAGCGATGTCTCTTTGAGTAAAACGGCCATAGGTATAATAATTGGTTATTGTCAGAATATTACTGTAATATATAGTGAAATCAATAATAACCAAGATGGTATTCATATAATAAATTCAACAAAGATAATTTTATACAAGAATAAAATAAATCAAAATTCGGGCTGTGGAATCTCTCTTGAATCATCAACCAATTGCACAATTGAAAATAATAGTGTTATCGATAATGATATAGGAATAAAATTAAGTTATTCTGCAAATAATACTTTAATTAATAATTACTTGAGAAATAATGGTCTTTCAATTATTGGAAACAATATTGCGCATTATTTGCAAACCAGCGTTAAGAATAATGAGATTCAAGGTAAGGATATAATCTATTGGCGAAATAAAAACAATATTACTTTATCGGGAAACATTGCTCAGATCTTTTTGATTAATTGTAGTCGTATTCAAGTTGAAGGACTAAAGGTATCAGGAGTTCCAATATTTTTATTAGCCATTCAATGCTCTAATCTATATATTTCTGAGAACTTTATTCTACGAAATCACGAGGGTATAAAATTAGTAAATGTTACAAATAGCTCATTGTGTAATAATGTTATAGCTTGGAACAGAGAAAATGGAGTGAAGATTGTAAACTCTAGCTTTAATTATTTCTACAATAATTCATTCTCATATAATCTTTTTGGCATTATCATAGACAATTCAACAAATAATATATTTTCAATAAATTCAATTTATTCCAATGCTGTTTCTGGAATTAAAATAATATCCTCCAACAGAAATGTATTTAAGAATATTAGTTTTAGTAAAAATGGTTTTTATGGTATTTATTTGGATTTCTCGGCATTTAATATAATAAAAGAGAATAATTTCATTAACAATAACCTTGATGCCCCCTCTCAAGCTATTGATTATGCTGGTGTAAATAATACATTTATATACAATTACTGGAATGATTGGACCAAACCTGATATGGATCTTGATGGTATTGTAGATTATTATTATGAGGTTTCTGGATCATCACATTCAATTGATCCATTACCATCTGCGAATCCCTATAAAGTCGAACTATACCTACTAGATTCATTTCCTTGCATCCTTACCCCTTCTGGGGGAGAAATTATTAATGATATTGCTGATGTAAAATGGACAATTGCCACAAGTCCTTCTGATACACAAGTTAACTATTCAATTTTTTATTCAACTGATTTAGGTATGACATGGAACTTTCTAGTAGCAAATTTAAACTCAAATTATTCATGGAATACTAGAGATGTGCATCATAGTTCTAATTGCTTAATTAAAATCGTTGCTTATGATTCCGAGGGTCTCTTGGGATTTGATGTATCTAAAAATAGTTTTATTATTGATAACACTTTTCCATACAAAGGATTTACACTGACGAAGGTAGCTATTGGGGCAACTTTAGTATTTTTTTTGATTTTTGGGTTTATAACTATTTATAAACCTCTTAACAACTTTTCTTATCCCGCCAAATCAAGAAAGACTTCTTTCTTCAAAAAAATAGATAACCTATTGAGTAAATTGAACATTTATTTTCAAAATTTAAAATGGATAATCATTGCAGTGCTTTCAACTCTCCTTCTTTCCTTTTTAAGAGCTTGGTTAATTGACCCTAATCTTGTAGTTAGTGATGGGTATGTAAATTATGCCCACCATATGAAAAACCTGCTTTTTAATTGGGAATATGAAATTGATAAATATGCCAAAGAACCGCACCAATTTAGGATAGTTTATCCCTTATTAGTTGCTAGTATTTCGTTGTTGTTCCCATTTATGGAATATATTTCAATTGGTAGGATTATTTCGATTATATCTTTCCTATTGAGCATTATATATTTCTCTAAAATCTTAGAACGATTTGACATTGCTTCGAAAAAGATAACTCGAGATAGAATTTGTATTATTTTTATTCTTAATCCGACAATAATAACAAATGCTATTCGATTTGAGACAGATATACTTTTTCTTTGTTTAATGTTGTATGCTTTTCATCAATATTTAACATTACGGGAAAATACAAGGTCTATTTTGATTCAAAAGTTGAATTTTATTTCTGTATCAAGTTTACTAGTTTTTACAAGAGAAGTGGGTATAATCTTCATTTTTGCAGTATTTTTAATGAAATTCGTGTCTAGTTCAAAGTTTTTTAAAATCTCGATTTTATTGATGTCTGGAATTTTAATTTTAGTAGGTTATTGGTTGAGTTTAACAAATAAGGTTCTGTTTTATCTTGTTTGGACCGTAAGTAATTATGATTATGCTTATAATCTAATTTACAATGGCAATTGGTTTATTTTAATTGAATTATTAATCAATAAATTCCTTGATCAATATTATTTATTAAAAACATTCGAATCTTTATTCTATACGTTTTTTCCGAGCATTATATTTGTTTTAATCGGATTTGGGAGATTTTATTATAATCAATCCAAAAAAAAGAGGAAATTATTGATACAAAATGTATTTTCAGTTTTTTTTATTTTCTATGTTCTATCTTACATTTTTCTAAAGGCTGGAAGAGGATTAGATAGATTCTGGATACCGTTGATTCCCCTTTCCCTGCTATATATAGCTTACACTTATGATCTCGGATCAATCAAGCTTCAAGTTTCATGCATTTTAAACAGAACCTATTTAAGTATGTTTAAAAATAGAAAAACTGCTTCTTTTCATTCTGATGGCATGATTGAGAAATCAATGGATATTTTTGGGCTTCCTCCCTCTGAATTTCCCTCTAGTACGTTTTATTTTATTTGCTTAACACAAATAATAATCTTTGTTTTACGAATTGTGCTTTCCTTAATTAATACCGGTATACTTCCTGTATACAATTATTAAATATCGTTGTATTTCTATCAAAATTGATTATGATGAAATAACTTCATATAAGATATAATCAGAATTCTCAAATATTTGATTAAAATAATTAGAGTACGCTAACGATTGAAATAAGAGAGATTTGGATTTGATTTGTTGTATATACGAATTATAATAGAGATTTGCTTCCGCTGGAACTACTATAAATTTAATCGGTAAAATAATATCTAGGTTCATATCTGAAAGATAAATGTGTTTAATAGGATCCTGTAATATCTCCACAATTTCTGCAAGGTCTGATCCCTCCATGAATGGATTTCCTATAAAGACATTCTGCTGGTAATAAATGTCTACAACTGGTTGTCCGACAAAGAATTGTAAACCTGGTGTTCGTACAGTCATTATTGCGGAAAATGGTTGATTTTGCTGTAAAATCACATTAACTAATTCTTTGTATTCTGGTCTATATTCATATTCTATTATTCCCTGAAATTCCTCAATATTCCCTTGACTATAGATAAGTAAATATGATTGGACTACAATCGGAATGAGAATTGTCATTCCAATGAAAAATATTGTGAATCCATTTAATACTATAGTGACATTTCTGCTCTTGAAACGTGTAAAATAGTTTTTCTTCTTCATAATTAAAGTGAAAACCACTAGAATTGCTAATCCTACTGCAATTAATATTTCTGGATGGGAATAATAGTCATATGCTGCTTTATTATATGCAAAACCAATAATTTCTTGTGTTTGGTCTGAAATATCAATAGATTCCAAAGAAAAAAGATAATAGAAACTCGAACATCCCATAAATGCAAATAATGAAATAATTAGGTTATTTAAAGACCTACTATCTAAATTTTCTATTATTTGGTTTATCCCCCAAGATACACAGAGAACCATCGGTACTATAATTGGAGCTAGATATCGAATAGAGCCATTAAGATAGTAAGCGGTCCAAAAACTAAAAAATAGCAGAATCCATATCAATAAAGGAGTAATTGGTTTATAATTTTTAAGAGAGGAAAATTTAGGGGCAATCCAAGGAAGAACAAATAATGTCCCTAAAAGAAGGATACTCGTTGCAGAGAAATAATTGACACTATGCATTCTTTCTAGTATCAATAATAAGGGATTATCTGGGGGTAAAGGGTATTCTAGTATAATTGAATCCGAAATATCAAAGTAAAGAGTGAAAATTTCGTTCCAAACAGAAATCGATTTTGAAATCCTATTTAGCAACCAAAAGCTACCAATTAAGGTACCAAGTGCTACTGGAGAAAAGCGCACTAGAAATCCTTTTTTTATTATAGGTTCTTTAAATATTAGAAAAATTGTTAATCCTAATGAGATTATAATGGGAAAAATTCCTCCAACAAATATCTTTGTTGCTGAAAGAAAAGACAAATAGAGTGCTAAAGGGATAATTATTGCAATTCGAGTCATTTTTCCTATCTTTCCTGTTGGCAGCCATAAAATTAAAATAACTGGAAGTAACCAAGAAGTAATTTTTGTAAGTAAAGAAAGAATAATCCCCAAAAGGAGGAATAGACCATATTCATGTTTTTCCTGTGTTTTTAGCCATTTATAACTTAGATAACAAGCAAGTGAGAAGAAATAGCAAAGGTATAAATCTTGATAAAATACCCAATAATTCATTAACCAATAGGTAAATGGAAGAACAAGAAGAAGTAATGATGAGGTGTAAGCAATCGATTTTTTTGAAAATATTTCTATTGAAAAATCATAAAGGAGAAATAAAAGCCCCAATAAGAAGACAAAAGGGATTAATTGAATGTGAAACCCTCCAGTTATATAATAAGAATATACAAAAAGCAAAACATGTAGGGGGCTTTTTACTACTGGTAAAAATGATAAATAATTCACCTCTGTTATTCTTCCAGCTTCAATGAATGTTCTCGCTTCAGGAAAATAATAATATAACGCGTCAAATCCTCGAAGTGGCAATATCAATTCAAGAAAAAGATATTCTACTATTAACACCATAATTAGGCCAATACGAATATCTTTCCAATTCTCTAGTGAAAAGCTCAAGTCTTCTAGTTTTGCTAATAATATTCTCAATCCTTTATAGATGGCCACAATTGTAAGAATCAAACCAAAGACGAAGTAAACTAAAGCCCAACTTTGAAAATCAATAATTATTAATCCAATTTCTTTATTTGGAAAGTAAAATCTTCCCTCATTTTGAATTCCAATCCAAGTAAAGGGAATTATTAGGATTGCTGTCCCTAATAGAAGCAATAGATTATAAATCTCAGTTAAACGTAGATTTAATCTTTTGAACTTCTCTAAAAGAAATATACCACTTCCTCCTATGGAAAAAATGGTAACAATTGGTAAGAGGTCTAAAACTGACGCCATATATACAACTCGAACAGTTTTTTCAGTAAAATCACTTAATTACGGGTAATTTTAATGAGTGGTTAATTTTGATCACTAATCAGAAATATTAAGGATATATTATTAACTAGAATGTCCTGAATTAAGAATATTGTTTAAGAAAGTTTTGAATGAAAAGTCGTTATTCTTATTTAGTAGGTAATTTTTATCTCATACACAGAAAATAGGGGTTTTAATTTAGTATTAATAGAATCATGAAGTTTATTTGACTTAAGATTTGAGATCAAGGTGTTTTATGGTTGTTAATTAAATTTCCCTTACGAATTATTGGAAGGAGTCAAAACCATTCTTTCCGGTCTATTATGGGGTACGCATTAATCATAACAATGATGATTTCTACTTCTGGGATTATCTCGGGTTTTTCTATTCGAATTTTTGGACTTACTGCTAAAGCGGGGGAATCACCAAGTATATTTATTCAATCTAAAGATTCAGAGGGTGGTATTTCCCCTAATTTAATCCACCTATTAGTTCATACAAATATTGACAAAATTCTTCCTGTCATTGAAAGAACAACGCATTTCACATCATCAGCAAAGTCATTTAATTGTTCTTTTGTTGGCCTAAATATTTCAAAGTTTCTTTCTTATTATATTAATGCTGATATCTATGCTGGAAGAGTTCCAAATGCTAGTAGTATCTTGAGAGAATGTATGGTTGGAAAAAATGTCTACAAATTAGCAGGTTCTTCTCTAATTAATATTACGGACGATTATTATTCAGCAAATCTTTCTTTACTTGCTGTTGGATTAGTACAAAATGTACAAGAATTTCAGAGTTCTATCATAATAGATCTCTCAAGTTATTATAAATTAGTTCACGACAATTTAAGTGAGATTAATTATAATAGGATTAAAATAAGACTTAAAAATAGAGTCTTCGTAGAAGAAACAATATCAGAGCTGGAAGAAATTCTGTCTCCTTACAGGGATTCGATAGAGATTAAACCTGAACAACAGGCAGATGTGTTCACTGCTAGTATATTTACTGATATTCTGAGCAAATTAAATCTTCTTTTCGGAGTTTTATTCGTTATTGCCTTGATTCGTGTTTTTCACACGATAACATGGTTTGTAAAAAAATATGAACGAGATTTCTTAATAATGCGAGCCATGGGGTTGTCTTCTTTACAATTGAGCTTTCTAGTGATATTTCTCGCAGGGATTATAGGAAATGCTGGCTTTATAGTTGGATGTTTTTTTGGTTTTCTTCTTCCTTCCTTATTGGTCTCAATTCTAACATTATATTTTTCTGGGAGCTTTTTACTTCCAGAATTTGAACTAATTGCCATTATTCCCTTGTTTTTATTTTCCAATTTGATCTCCATTCTTGCTGGATTATATCCTGCTTTTTCACTTGTAGAGAAGGCTCCTAGCACACTTTCTAGTTCCACTCATACTCAAGATAGGTGAAAAAATGCATATCAACATGAATAATCTTATTTTAATAAAAATACGGTTTTTAACACTAAAAGACTCATGGCTTTTCTTACTAGGTATAATTTTTGTTTCAATGACGTCAGGAGCAATCGGATCTTTTATCCTTGGCGTCAATGAAGAAGAATTTTTTATAGGTGGAGCTGAAGATATTCTTATTATTACAGAACCAGGACTTACTACTCCAATTACTGGACAAGTACCAGAAGCTTTAAAGTTTGATATCGAAAAAATCGATGGAGTAAAAGTTATAAGTCCCGAAGCTCTAGCTTTTACTGTTGCCCAAAATTTGAATGATAGATCAATTCTTATAAGAGGAATTAGTCCCGAATTCTCTAAATTGTCTCCAATAAGAGTTACTGATGGTTCATGGTTCAGTTCAGACTTCGGAGGTTCAAAAGAAGAAGTGGTTAATGGAGCGATGATTGGCTACCTTTTAGCTAAAGAAGTTGGTATTGAATGCGGGGATAAACTTCAATTAGCTAGTACACTTACAGATATCATGCTTGAAATAGTAATTACTGGAATAATAAGTTCTGATTCACCTAGCGATGAAGAGATTTTAGTCAATTTAGAAATAGGAAAATCTTTCATAGGAAAAGGAATTTCTTATGTGTCCTTCCTCCGAGTCTTAATTGATGTTGAAAAAATTACAAAAAATGAATTGTTTGGCATTATTAACGCAAACTATACACTTACTATGAAATTAATTGCAGATGACCCCGATTTTTTCGAGAGACGTCCTTATGTTCCAGTTATTGTGTATACGTCTTATGGCGCTTATGTTGCTCGAAAATACGCAAACAATGATAATGTTGTTGATTTTAATTTAAAATTCGGATCATATGAATTTATCGCTTTTCCTGAAAATGATAGAGCTAGTTCTCCCATGGAGATATTCTTGAATCGTAATTATTCTGACCCTATTGATTTTAAGGTTGGAGGCTCATATTTTGATTTAGGTATCAATGTATCTTTCAATCAAAAACAAGTTGAAAATGCCCTCGTTACATTAAAAGATCGGTTTGAACCTTCTATTCAAACTTCCTTGCAATCAAATAGCTCTGGTTTAGCTTTATTTGAAAATGTGCACGAAGGTCATTATACTCTAATTACGGAATATTTTGGTCTCTCAAACTCCACAAATATTCAAATAAATTCCTCATGCATTATTGATGTTAAAATAGAAAATTTTGTGACAATAAATGTATTCAATACTACATCTGGTAAAGTAATTAACGGAGGTACTATTGAATTCTTGCCACTTAATCTTTTAATTACTGATTATATTAGTGGAAAACCAATTTTCGTTGATCCAGGAAGTTATATGCTAAATTATTCCGTGAATGGACTCTCTAGAGTCTCAAATACAGAAGTAAAAGGTCCTACAAACATATCAATTTTTTTAGGTCATTCAAATCTCACAATCCATACATTGGATGATCAAGGTGCTGATTTCAGCTCTGTTAATGTCTCAATCTTTTTGGATGACCAGATAATAGAGCAAGATCAGTCTAATATTGAAGGGATATGTCATTTTTATCTGGAATCGGGTTTAAATTATATAATAAATTTTATCTCCCCTTTGAATCCAATTAGAATTCTAAATGAAACTTTATTTCTCAATTCATCCCAGATCTGTAATTACGAAATTTTAGATGATTATAAACTAAATTTTTTGGTATTCAATGGAACTATCAGCTCTCCTTCTTTGAGTGGGTTCCCGAACTCCGAAATTACTCTGCTAAAGAATTCCTCTATCATTTTAACTGGAGATACCAATATTAATGGATGGTTTAATACTAGTATTTTTTATCCTGGTTATTATTATCTAATCGTCAATTATTTAGATTTTAATTATCAAGGTAAAATTTATTTTCCGTTTAAAAAAATAAATGATATTGAGATTCCTCTTGGGAATGTCTACTATTCAGTACTTGCGAAGGCAATAAATGGATATCCAATTAATAATGCCATCATTTCAATTGAAAACGATACTTCTATTATTACTACTGGAATTACAAATAGTACTGGATATATAGACTTAATTTTTCCCCCTGGAGAATATACAATTCATCTAAGAAAGGAAAACATCGTTGTCAAAGGAAATGTTACAATTAACATTAGTGGCCGCTTTCGAAGAGAATTAGAAGTAGAATCAAATAGCAATTTAAAGATTATAGTAAATAATCAATATTCCCAAAAAGTGGCTAAAGCTAATATAAAACTAGTAAATTCCTTCTATAATGTCCAGTATATCGGATTTACTGATATTAATGGGGAATTTATTTATTTTAACTTGCCTTGGGGGACATATTCTGCCTCAATATCTTATCAAAATCAAATTTTTCCCACGCAACCACTCGAAATTGCCTGCTCAGATTTAGAACACATTATTTTCATTGAAACTGCAAGTCCCATTGCAGATTTCTCTGAATATAGTATTCAGGGGGAAAGTCAGTTCTCTGTTATTATTTCCACTAGTTATGTAACTGGGTTTATTGAAAGCACATTAGCTATAATAGTTACAACGTTAATAAGTTTGATTGTTATTATTTCTGTTCTTTCTCTGCTTTCTATTGCGTCAGTTATTTCTCATCCTATTGTATCTAATGAAAAAACCTTACATACATTATATTTATTAGGTGCTACCCGCGAACAATTAACATTTACTGTGGTTACTCAACTTGTTTTCTTGGGAATCTTCTCGAGCGCTATAGGATCTTTTTTAGGGATGATAGTGATGGTCAGCTTGCCAACACTTAAAGCAGTCAATGTGGGAGGAATAATTATCAATCCTGTTATCAATCCTGTTATT
>RDOE01000052.1 GCA_011364975.1 Promethearchaeota archaeon
ATAAAGCCTACTCAAATCACTAATTAATCTATAAAACTGTATAGAGAATATTTCAATTCCATGAAATTAAAAAAAATAAAAAAAGAGAGGTTATTGCGGTTGGAATATTCCTCCGAAAGCTAACCATGCTAGAATTGTTTTAGCAACTAAACTAAGAAGAATATATACGCGCTCACCAAAAAGATAATCCTTCCATTTTCCTACTCCTTTATATTGAAGAACCATATTGATAGCAAAGATATTAAATAAGAAGACTTGAGTAAAAAAGATATAATATACAAAGTCAGGCGGGGTAGCATCACCAGAAGTGGCTCCAAAGAAATACCCTACAATCACTATCCAAGGAATTGCTCCAGATATACATCCCAAGATGAAAGCCATCCACTTCGTCTTCTCAGTATATTGATTAATCAATTCCATCAGGTATCCAAACATTATCATCATTGCATTCAAACCAAAAATCATTAAAAGCGACCATACATCCCAGATTCCGAATAATAAGGCTATGAAAACTATCATAACAGAACTAGAAAATGCATATTCATACCAACGATATGGATTAAAACCCCTTTTTAAATTTGCATTATATCTATTATTTAATGGATAAGCAATAAGAAAGTGAGCTAATGCAGACATTAATAAAAATGACGCTAAAATTGCTCCTACATATGAAAAAGTAAAAATTACTTGAGGATCGGGTAATATCTGAAAATTGGTTGGAGGTGAGACTAATTCAAACTTTAAATAGAATGTATAAATATCTCTTGAAAATTCCAAAAATGCCCCTGCGGTTAGCATGAGAATTCCTTGTATTAAGTGGAGGATTCCCATATTTCTATTAAATTTTTTTAAATAGTCGAAGGAAATATTAGAAGTAGAAATAATTTCTTGTCGTTCTTTAAAGTTCATAATTATTGCTTGGATACACCCGATTTTAAATTAAATCTTTATAAATTATTAATCAAAAGTTTTGGAAAACATTGAAATTACGGTTTTTATCAGATTTTTATTAAATTTTTTTTTAATCTACTTACATCTATAAAGATTGTATTTTAGTAGCTTTATTTTTAAATTATAAACAAAAATTACTTTTTCATTCTTATATTCAAACTGATCAGTAAATAGTAATAGTAACCATTTTTAATTATGAGCTTCAATTCAAATAAATTACATGTTACTTGCCGTGAATCTTGTGAAGCTAGAAAAGCACTTCTTCCGAGGAGATATACTCTTACACATTCCGATTCAACTGGCGAGTTATTCTTAACAATTGATTGCGATTATGACAAGGACCAAATATCGAGTATTTATACAAGGTTTATGAGAGATGAAGTACTAGCAGAGTGGCAAAGAATCGATGAAAAATATGAATTACACATTTTCTTACACGTTAGTGGAGGATTGATTTTCGGATGGGCTAAACTTCGTTTTAAAATCCTTAAGTTTCATTTACCTCTGGTTCTTAAATCTTTAATTTACGGAGATCAAGAACTATTAAATAATTTTCCTCAACTAAACGATTCAGATATTATTGTGCACTTTAATTCCAGGAAAATTAAATATCATTCAATTCAACATTATGGTAAAATTAAGGACTATAAGGGTATTTAGTGGCCAAATTAAAAAAAAAGTTTTATATTAATTAATATAAATTATCGAGCCAAGAATTAAGTTTTATATCTTAAAATAATATTCTTAAGTTCTTCAGCTTTTATTGGGGTGTATTCTCCTTCTGAGCGCCATAAAATATCTCCTTTCTTAGTTATTAGGAAAAGATATATTGTATTTTCTGATGGAATATCTAACGATTTTCTAAATTCATTTTTATTTAAGTATACCGTGATTGTTCTCTTTCGTACACTTTTATCTGGAATTCCAGCTCGCATACCACCATCAATCATAAATCTCATGAGTTTATACCCATAACTAAGTGTGGGAATTTCATAATATCTAAAATTAAAGAATTCACTCTCAAGAGTATTTAGAAAAAAACTCCATTGATTTACTAAACTTTGATGCCATTGTTTAAAGGGAATAATTACTAAATTTAGAGCTCCTTCCAGATCAGAGGGAATATTAAAATGCTCTAATTCTAAATTTTTTCCAAAAACATTAGGAAACATTATATCTTATCACTTAAAATATTGACTTTAATATAACCATCTTTAATATAATATTAAAAGCATCTTGTAATGAAATATTAGGAAAGGGAAATAATTCCTAATTACAAAAAAAGAAATTTATACAAAGGGCTAATATTTAACAAGCTATTAATTGAGATATGGGAATGGGTTTTATTGTATTATATGCTTCAATAAGACATTTTTCCGCATCAGATACGATTGTTTCAATTATTTCATTAACAGTTTCTACACTTTCAATAATACCTATACTTTGTCCCAAGAGTACAGCTCCTTCAATAATATCTCCTTGATAAGTTTTTTCTAAGAGATTTACTTCTTTCACAACTTCAGAAATTAAATTCTCTTCGGAGATTAAATTTTCTTGTTTACTGGATATCGCTTTGTGACTCTCTGTAAATTTATTTTTCAAAACTCTCATTGGACCAAAAATTCCCGACACAACTTCAGTATCTGATGCGTTCGAATTAACAACTGCATTTTTAACATTCTCATGAAATTCGCATTCTCTCGAAGATATAAAGCGTGAACCCATTGCGATAGCTCCAGCACCCATAGAGATTGCTGACGCGAGACCCTCTCCTGTAGCATATCCTCCAGCAGCTATGATAGGGATATCAGGTAATTTTTTTTTAATTTGCTGAAGTAATACAAGGGTACTTATATGATCATAGGATTGATGCCCACCTCCTTCATTTCCAGTTACTACTAATCCATCAATACCCCAATTAGCACATTTTTGAGCTAATTCTAAATTAGGCACCACATGAAAATGTTTGATTTGAGATCCCGATTCTTTTAATTTTTCGTAATTTTTATTGTAAACCATTTGAGGAGAACCAGCACTAGTAATGATATATCTACACTGTTCCAATATTTTTGGGTTATCCATAATAAAACGTGGAATTTGTCTACAAAGTTTTATGGAATCCGGTTGTAATTTTGCTGTTCTTATGTTGAAACCGAAATTTTTATCTGTATGTTCAACTACATATTGCAGACTTTTTTTTAGTTCCTCTATACTGTTTTTACCTGTTAAATTAACATGGCTTAAAACACCGAGACCACCCGCTTCAGATACAGCAACTGCTAACTTAGTGGTATGAAAAGGACCCATTGGTGCACTAATTATTGGATGTTTAATTTCAAGCATCCTTGTAACATTTGTCTCTAACATAATATATTCACGTTATTAAATTCATTTTTAGAGCTACATTTAGTTTAATTTAAAGGTTATTTATATAAATTGGTAGTTGAACAAAATTCATAGAGGCTTTATAAACCTTTTTCGTTCAATCCTACTATAAGAAGTATTAAACTCTTAATTGTAGTAGATCTTTACTACTTTTAAGATATTGAATAAGAGGATAAAAGAAAAAAGAAGAACATTGTTGAAAAAACTTTATACTTATCTAATATTAGCTAATAAATCGTAAATATAGATCTAAATCGTATTAATAAGGTCATTTAGTAAATTATACTTTAATTTTCTTTATATTTTTTGAAAGAGCTATCAGAAAAGTTAAAAAGATAACCCCTAGAACTACCACAAATCTATATATTGCATAAATATCAACCTCAACAACATAGCCTGCTATAATAGGAGTGACCCCAAACCCAATTCCAATAATTATTTCATTAATCGAAGCATATTTGGATGTATTTCTGGCGGTACCATATTCAAGCATAATTTTCATTCCTACTCCATGTATAAATCCTAAAAAGAGACCTGTTATTATGGTTATTATTGAGATTAGCCAGATATTATTCACTAAAACAATTAATAAGGCACATAAACCGATCACACTGACACTTATCAAAGAGGCTAATTTTCGGTTATAGATCCTCATTGAATTAATCCATGTTAAGCCTAGTAGTTGAAAGAATTGTAATCCTCCTTGTATTATGTAAGTTAAATAGGAAGGGTTGTCAAACGCTTTCAAAATTACCGGAAAACCAAAGTTAAGAATCGATTTAGCAATCGCTAAAAACATAATGCAAATCCATGAATAAAAAATAGAATATATTATCATGGGAGTTTGCGAATTAATGCGTAGATCTTGTTCGAGATCAAGGTGACTGAGCGGATCCTCTGTTTGATATATAACCTTATTTTCTGTTAAGTTATCTTTATCTTCTTTTTCTAAGAAAAAACTTATTGGAATCAACATAAATGATAAAAACCATGATATCAACATAGCAAAATAATCATTCCAATAAAATGCCCACAGAAATCCGATACTTAGGCCAATTATAAAACCAGAATTCCAAGAAAAATTGAATTGGGCAAAGTTTTTTTTGGATTTTTCGATACTACTTACTTTCTGCCATTTACTTAACATGCTAAGAGCATTTGGCCAATATAAGCCCATCGCTAAACCTAATATAATCCGAATCACGAGTAAAAACCATGCTTCAGTGTAAAAAATTTGAACTCCAGTTAATAAGGGGGTTAATATACAATTTAAAATAAGGGCTTTTCGTATACCCAGATATTTAGATGTAATTATCTGCCCTAGTATAGGAGCAAAAATATAAGCAATAGCCCCAGCTGAAGATATAAATCCAAGCGTGCTCTCATTTATATTTATAGTAAAATAAAGATAATTTTGTAAGGCTCTTTCGAATATAGAAACGTAAAATAACCTAATAAACCCAAGAGCAAATAATGGCCATGCTCGGTAATTATAATTAGATTGTTTGGTATATTTTGACGCTTCCGTCATAAGCTATGCCTCACATTTTTGAAAGAAAATTTAACATAATTCAAATAGTTTCTTAAAATAATAAATTAAGATATCCTCCTCTTGGAATTGAATTATACCTCTAATAGAATGTAAGAAATAAAAAATATTATTTAAGGAGAGAAATGCGTTCTTCTCGAATAAGTTTTCCAACTTGATTAAGTTCGCTAATTAGGTTATTTCGTTTTTGTCGCCATTGAACTAAATAATTTGTAAGATTATTTCTGCTATTACGAAGTTGATAAAGCGAATCTTCAGTACGTTCTCTTGTACGACTAATTTTAGCATTACCAAACATGTCAAAGAAAAAATTATCAAAGAACATATCAACAAATAAATTCGGGGCCTCAAAATCTATATAAAGATCATCAACAACTTCAACTAAATCTTTTGCACGTCTGACTAAAGACTGAGCCTGATTAATATCATTCCTTGCACCATTTAATCTACCATGTTTCATAGAATCTACAATAATTCCACCTCTGAAAAACAAATCCCATGTCCCTAAACCTTCTGCTGATCTTAATTCAGAAAGAGCTCTATCTAAGTGATTTTCAGCTTGCCCAAGTAATAAGTCTGCTTGTTCAAATTGGTTCTGTATTTCATTAACTTTACTTAATTCTTCTTGAAAATGATTAGACTGTTGCTCTAATCGCGATAAGCTTTCAGTACTTTTTCCTGCTGTAAGTTGTAAAAGCAGTTTCTCCATTTCTTTGTCAATTTCAGCAAATCTTAATTTTAAACTTTCTATTCGTTTAATTTCATTCTCAACATTTGCTATCTCATTACTTAAATCGGAGCATTCTTTCCCTACGTGTTCGAATTTAGATAAAGCATCTAAATATTCCGCTTCTTCCTTTCGTGTTTTTTCATCAATATCTCCACTCAACCGAGCTTTAATTGAAGCAAAACTGATTTTTAATAATGAATCATAATCTCTCTTTTCTTTTACCATCATATTACGAACTTGTTGTAATTGATGTGATTTTTGCTCATATGACTGTTTTAAGCGGAGTAATAATGCTTTTTTTGAGGGTATGGTTGTTAGTTTATCCCTTATATCACTGATTTCATATTCAAATTCGTAATATCGATTTAAACCTTCAGAATAACTAAATACTTCATTTACTTGTCCTTTCTTAAGTTTAATCCCACAACTTTCGCAATAAATCGCGTAATCATCTAATTTATTACCACAATTATGACAAAACATTGGAATAATTTATTCGTTTTTTAAAATTGATTTTAATTAACCAAAGAATATTGGTAATTATAAAACTAGTTTATTATATATATCTCTTGATTAGTCCAATTCTTATATCATAGATTTATATTCAAGTTTGAGCTTGAAAGCCTAATTCTATGCAAAATTACATGTTAAATAGCAAATTTACGATACATTTCATATGCTAATTTTATAAAAACAGGATCTACATTTGTTCCAATCTTTGCACTTGTCTCAAAGTATTCTATAGCAGAGAGTTCTTTCTTAAGCTGATTAATTTCATCTTCTTTTATTTTCCTAGAATAAGGATTTAAAAGATCAAGTTTATTTCCTACTAATATATTTGGAATTACTCCTAAATTAGTCTCAATCTCTTCTTTCCACTTAAATAAATGCTCAAAAGTTTCAATTCTTTTTAAATCATACACATAAACTATACCTTTAGCTCCTTTGTAAAAAGCATAGCGTACCCATTTAAAATGATCTTGACCTGCTAAATCCCATACTTGAAGAGTTAACTTTTCTTTTATATCTGGTAATTTAAGGCGTTTTACGAAAAAATTGGATCCAATTGTTCTTTCTGCATCTGAGATGTACTTTTTACTTAAGTACTGATGAAGAAGTGTTGTTTTACCTACTTCTGAATCACCGACAATACACACCTTAAAGTATGTCATCTATTGAGTGCCACTCCAATTTTCTATCTTATTTTTGTTAATTAGTTTACCAAAAATCCTTGCAAATGGTTATAATCTTTTAGATTATTGTTTTAATTATAAATTTTGCATATTTAATGAGATTATCTAAATTTAAATTATGATATTTAAAGTTATAGTTCTTTCGATAATAAAATTATAACATCTCCTCAATTTGTTAAGGGAATTAAATGTTAAACTTTAAATATGTATTTTTAATTAACCTAAAAATTTTAGATCTTTTTTGTTAATTCAGCCTTAATTTATTTCCAATTTAAGATATGTGATTCTCTATATCAACTTACTAGATAATCTTAAAAAAATTTTAATGGGGATTTCATTGTGAAGTCTCAGACAAATAAAATTTTCAATTGAATCTAAAATTAAACGTATTTTGACCCTTGGAATATATAATAGTTCAGTTTTCTACCAGATTCCTTGATATATCTAACTAATTGTGATATAATTATATAAAATATATTTTAAACAAATTAGCGAGGTATTATTATGAGAAAAATAAATTTTAAAACAATTGTTTTAGCGTTTATGGGTATTTTATTTTTCGGTGCTATGTTAGGAGTTGCTATGGCTTCAGATGATGACGAAGATGGTGTAGAAGATGAATTTGAAGATGAAGTAAAAAGAACAATAGATTTAGAGATTGAATCAGATAAAATACAAATTGAATCAATATTACGCTCAGGTACAACAATAAATAAAGTAGAGTTTGAAATTAGAAATGATACTAATGGTGTTTCAATTAAAGTTGAATTTACTCCAAATTATATTTCGGATTCAAATGAATCTCAAATTCAGTTAGAATTTGAAGTAACTTTTAAAGAAATCATAGAATACATTGATGAAAATAATGATGGCTTATTTAATGAAAGTGCAGACATAGAAATTCAAGTATATGAATTAAATGATTTTTTATCAACAGAACATACTATATTTGATATCTCTACAGATACTAAAATGCATTATCTTCTAATAAGTACAACAGATGGGGTATTTAAAGCCCATATATATCTTGTCGAAGAATTCAATTTAGTGAATAATACACTAATTACTCCTAGTGAATCTAAAATAGATGTAGAAATTAACAATTTTGGATATTTAAACGACTCATCGAGACTTGCTTTATATACAAAATTAGAAGCAGAAACTGAATATGAACATAAAGACGAGACGGAGAGCGAAGAATTAGGATATGAATCCCATGAAGAGGGTATTTTCACTTCAATGAATAACCACTTCGGATTTTTTAGCTGGAAAGAAAATGCTTCAATAGATAATATTTCAAAACCAGTAATGGTGGGAAAAATTGAAGATAACGAGTTTGAACCGGGAGAACAAAAATTATTTTTAAATTATCCAAGAGGAACTCTAATTTATCATGATCCAAAATTAGGAATTGAAGGCTTATTAATAAATTCTTCTAATCCTAGCGTAATTTCTGGTTTTACAGTATTTACATTGGTCATTGCTAGTATAATAGGGCTCATCGCAACCATAGTATTGATTAAAAGGAAATTTAAGGTCTAAATACCAATTTTTTTTTTAATTTTTATGAAATCCATCAAAAGAAGCTAGAAAAGCGAAATTATGATAAAATATTATAAAAAATTTTTTAAATTTGAAAATAAAAGAAATAGTGATTGTCTAGATGATTAAAATAAAACATTCAATATTTGTCTTTTTTTTAGGTATTATCCTAATTACAGGTATAATAGGAGTCACTTATGCTTCTGATGATGATTTTGATGGAATAGATGATGATTATGAAGAAAGTAACAAAAGAGTAATTGATATTGAATTCTCGAGTGATAAATTTGAGGTAGAATCAGTATTTAAGGGTGAAGATCAAAAGGATGATATTGGAATAAGTGTGAGATATGATGAGGATGGAATTACTATAAAAATAGGATATGATCCTCATTATGAAGGAGAAGATGTAGATTTATTTGAGCTTGAATTCGAAATTTCAGTTAGAAGAATTATAGAGTTTGTAGATGTTAACGATAACAGCATCTATGATAACAATTTTGATATTAAAGTACAAGAGGTCGAATTAAACGATTTTAATCTTATTAACCATACCATTATTGAAACAGGATCAGATACAAATATTCATTATCTAAGATTAAGCACTACTGATGGAATTTTTTCAACAAATTTCTATTTTTCAGAAGAATTTGATCTCTTAAATAAAATATTACTTACTCCTACTGAGACAAAAATAGATTTTGAAATAAATAATTTCAATTATTTTAATAACTCCTCAATGATCGCTTTAGATATACTCTTAGAAGCAGAAGGTGAATATGAAGAAAAAGATGAAACGGAGGATGAAAAATTAGGATTCGCAATAAATGAAGCGAGTTTATTTATTGCTAACGATAGCCGATTAGGATTTTTTTCTTGGAATAAAAATGCTTCAATTGATGGCATTTTGAAAGAGATTTTCGTAAGTCCAATAGAATTTGATGATGTGGAAGAAGAACAAAGGATATATTTTAATTATCCTCGAGGGAATTATATACATCATGATCCTAAAATTGGGATTGAAGGTATCTTAAGACAAATTACATCCTCTCCATTCTCGTTCGATCTTTTAATTATAGTAATTATTTTAACCGGAATAACCATTGCTGTTGCCTACTCTGTTTATCATTATAGAACCCGCTTGATTTCAGCATTGATTTCTAATAAACAAAAAACAAAAACTCATGAAAAAGATTCAAAAGTGAAAATACAACAGTTCTATATTCAAGAAAATGATCCTCTTAATAATATAAATTTGACTGCAATTACAGAGGATTTTATGGATATCGTAGATCAATTTGAATGGAACATTGATGAAAAAGAGCAATTTATTAAAGAAATGTTAAGCATGAGTCCTTCTGAACGACAATCAATTCTTAAAGATATGCAAAAAAGTTCTAAAGATTAATAAATCAGATATTTTAATGGAATGCAATATAATGCCAATTAACTTACAAGAACACGAAAAATTAGTTTTACAAATAGTTTATGAATTTTTAAATAAGAATCGAGAATTCAATATTCAAAAAGTTATTCCTTTTATCCATTCAAGAATTAGGCATACTTCAATCAATCTCAATTATCAAGGAATTTATGAAGTTTTAAATTCGCTTTTAAAAAAAAAAATACTAGTAGAAGGATCCAAATTATCAAGAAATGATATCTTAAAAAATAAAACTAGAAAATTAATCTATAACTTTATTCAAGAAAATCCGGGAACCCATTTCTCAAAAATTACAAAAGAACTGAATTTAAGTAATCATGTCGTAGTATGGCATTTAAGTATGTTATTAAAATTTAATTTTATAAAAAAAAATTCTATTGATAACAATGAAGTTTTTTTTGATATCGACATGAATCAACTAGATGTGGAATTAATTTACTACAAAAATCATGAAAAAAGTAGAGAAATCATCACATATCTAAAAGAAAATAATATTGGCGTTAGCAAGACTAGAATTGCAGAAGATCTTCACATACATATAAATACTTTATCTAAATATCTTATTATGCTTGAGAATTTGCGAATTATTTATCGTGAGAAGATTGATAAAAACTATTTATACTTTATAGAAACGAGTTATGAATTAGAAGAAACATTTACAATATAAGGTCATCCCTCTACATTTTTTAACCTTTCAAGATTTTGATTCTCTATCTCTTCAACTTCTTCTCTCGATAACTTTATTTTTCGTTCTTTTCGAAAAATCATTATAAATTGATGCACAATGCTTGGAATCCATGAATAATTAATACCATAGAGATGCAACTTTTTATTAATATCATACCAAATAATTTCACCTTTCAATACAAAACCAATCTTTTGAAGAATAGTTGTAATGTCAGCATTGAGTAGGTGATATTTCCCATTATGATACATATTTCCAATAAAGATCGCACAATATTTCCCCGGTTTTAAGAGTCTATAACATTCTGTGAAAACATCGTGAATTACTATTTCCCAATCCTCTTTAGTTCTTTCGGTATACTCAGGATTCTCTCTAAATCTTGATAATTTCGATTTATCTGAATATATTCCCTTTGCATTCTCTCCTACTTTTTTATATGTTCCTTTGGATTTTTCAATGGTGTCCATTTTCCAAAAAGGGATATCAGTCAAAATGAAATCAAAAATGTCCCCTGAGTTATATTTTTTAAGGATTTCTCTTGAATCGCCACATACGACCTCTTGTTTCCCTAATTTTTCCAAATCACATATTTGTTGGTAGATATCGATCCATCTTTTATTGATCTCTATACCAAATGCTCTTCTCTTTGCTAATTCAGACCCAATTAGAGTACCTCCAACACCACAAAAAGGATCTAATACTATTTCACCTTCTTTAGTAAAAGTCCTAATTATTGATTCACATAATTCTGGAGGCTTCTGACCTCCATGTTTGTTTCTAAGCTTTTGTTGAAAACTAGGGGGATATCCTTTTGGGATTACGGATTTAGTAGAAAATACCCACTCTTTCCCGGTCAAGTCGTTTATTTGATTAGAGATATCATAATACCCTCTTGATTCTCCATTTTCGGAGAATAATTCTATCTTTTTCATAAAAAATTACTCTTTCTTTCTGGTTAAACTCCGTTATAAAAAATAGAATATTAAATACTGTTTTAAAATTATTGTTAATATGGATTCAAATTTAAACGAAAGAACAAAAAATACTTTATTATATTAACTAATTAATAGGTATTAATACCTTAATAGGTTAAATTCTTAACAACAATTTAATGCCATTCATTTCCGCAAAGGCCGCATTTGTATTTTTTAGCATAAAGCATGCCATAAATTATTCGGGTTTTATCAGGTACTTCTCTGATTTTAGATTTATCAATATTTCCACATTTTGGGCATTCCCATTTTCTCTTAATGACGTCAGAATTAGTGCCATTAGAAATTTCCTCAGCAATTAAATCTTGAACACTTTTTTGTGGTTTTGGTAGTTCAACTTTTTCATTAGTACTCTTAATTTCTAGTTGATTTGTTGCTTTTAATTTAGATTCCTTTTCAGAATTTGTAAATAAGATAGGCTCTTTAATCTTTACGGCTTCAATTTTTCTCGGAGGTGTAGGTGTATTTGCTTTTATTAATTCTTTTTTATGTCTTTCTTGAGCATTAATAGCGGTTATGGTTTTCGCTAATAAAATTGAATCTTGTTCTTTGATATGATCTTTTTGCTGATTCAAACTTTTTACTTCTGCTTCTAAAGTAGAGACCATGGTTTCATACTTCTTTAAGTTTACATTTTCTGCATTTAGGTGAATTATTTTGTTATTTAGCATTTGATTTTCACTTATTTTTTGGTTGATTTGGGATGTTAAATCTTTAAGCTTTTCTTTATAAATTAATACGGATGCATTTTCAGATTTCAAATTACTAATTTCATTTTTTAGAAATTTATTCTGCTCTATTACCTGATCTGATTTGGATTTTAAAATATTATAATCTTGTTCAATTTTTTGTTGCTCTGCTTTTAAATTTTCAAGTTTTTGAAGTTTATCCATAAGATCGTTATTTTTCTTTTCTAAATCATTGATATTTTGAGATAATTTAATATTCTCATTTTCTAATCTTCCATAATCCTCCAAAATATTTTCTAGAGCATCCTTGGTTTCACTTAAAACCTTAACGTCTACAGGGTTAACTATATCACTCTTTTTAGATTCTAATTCAGATGTTAAATTAGTCAGTTTGATCTGCAACTCTTGGCTTTTGAGTTCTTGCGCAACTAATTGGTCCCTTTGTGAAATAATAATTTGTTTTAAAGATTCAATTTCTTGAGATAATTCATAGCTTTGTGATTTTCCCTTTAACGAGGTCTTAGATTTTGTGCCATGCTCCTCCAACTTCTTTTTAAGGTTAGCTATCTCAAGATTTAATTTGTCTATAGTTTTCTGTAGTTCTGAGTGAGTTCGTTCTTCCTGTTCTGCCTTATCTATTAAATTTTTTAGGTTATTACTCATTCTTTTTTTATTTTTGTGTATATTAGAAATTCTAGTTCGCTAAAATAATAATAAAATGAGTATTAATAATTTTAAACTTTAAGGATCAAAATTGCTCAAAAAAGATTTTTAAACTTTCATTGGATCTAATTTCATATTAACAGAGATTACTCATAGAGATTATAAAATGATGCTATATAGAATTTCAGATAAAGGTGAATTAGTAAATCTTCAATATTTAGAATTTAATAGTAATGATGTTTATCTCATTGATGATAAAGAAAAATCTAATATCTATATCTGGGTGGGTCTTAATGTACCTCAGTATATGAAAGATATAACTGCCGCTTATGCTCGAAGATTTGAAAAAGAACGAGGGGAATCGATTAAAATACATATTATGAAGGAAAAAAGGGAATTTGGTTCATTTTTAGCAATGATTGAATCATTACGAAAAGGGGAAATTCCCGGAAAAACTGTAGAACGACGTCCTGAATTAATATTAGATGATACATCTTTAACTTCAAATTTACATCCTATCTCGAAACCTCAGAAAGAGATCAGTAGTGAAGAACAAAGAATTAGGTCCTGGTTAGACCAATTAAGAGAGCTAAGAGGGTCTAAAATAATTGATTCAGTAAAACAAGATGAAGATTCGGCTTCATATGAGGAAATAGACTTAGAAACACAGATTCGAGAAGCTGCTTATTATCTTTCATTAGAAAAATATTCCTATAACGATTTATGCTGGTTATTGGCAGAAAAGATTCAAAAAATTAATCTAGGAATGCCCTCACTGGAAAATATTCGAACTAAAGCAGAGGAAGTATTTCATTCCTCAAGTAGTTATGATGAATTATGCTGGTTAAATGCAGAATTGGACATTTTAATTATTGAAGGTTTTTTAGAAAAGAAAAAAACTGGGTTTAATTATTAAATCTGGTTAATGAATAGAATCGTTTTATTCTTTAATCATGATTAGCATCATTTTAAACTTTTCCAATGCTTTTAAAGCATGGGGTTCATTTGCCGGCATAATTATCATTTCCCCTGCCTTAAGAATATTACTTTTCTTTGATAAGATTACATCCGCTTTCCCATCAATAATATAAACTAATGCATCAAACGGAGCTGTATGTTCACTTAATCCTTGCTCCTTATCGAAAGAAAACAGTGTAATTGTACCCACCTTCTTATCAATTAATGTTTTACTTACAACTGAACTTTCTTGGTAAGCTAACATCTCAGATAAATTTAATATTTTACCAAGGTATTCCGTATGCGATTTTTCAGTCATATATTCACTAATCCTTTTAATTTTTAAAATTTAACTAATTATTGGTTTTTTAGAATTTATAGAAAACTATGAACATGTTCTTTTTAAAACGTTACAATTGATTAAAATTCAAAGTTTTTTCCTTTTTCAATATTTTAATCGGTATCCATCCATGGACTTTGGCTTTATATTTTAAAAAATCATCTCCAAATCTCTTGATTAATCCTTTTTCTTCAAATAATGGGATATAGATTAAATTCAATATAAAGAAAAAAATATCAAACCCAAAAATCCAATATGATCCAAAAACTAAGGATTCCCCAAAAAGAATAACAATAACTCCAAGAATCATCGGATTTCTAATGAACCTGTATGGTCCACTAATAACTAAATTTTGAGTTTCTAAGTTATATAAGGGCATTAAAGTCCCTTTACCGAGATTATAAAAGATTTTAATACACCATATTACTAAAAAAACACCAACACCCAGCAACATAATACCTATAACGAGTTGAATAATATTCAATGTTATTAAACTAAAGAGGCTAAAATCCTCGATAAAAAAAACAATAAGAAAGGGTATAACCACCGTAACAAAGATCGGTAAGGAGAGCGATAGAATCAACTTTTTAGTATTAACCATAATATCTTTAGCACTATTTTTAATTAAAGTGTTACTTCTTGTAAGATTTCCCTATACTCCATGCTCTTCCTACATGGTCTCCTATTTTCCAATAATTATTATCATTCATGGAAAAAAATATAACATTCATTTTTTTAACATCGGGGATTCCATTTGTCAAAAATTTATCTTCAGAATAGGCGTTAATTATTTCTCCGAGAAAAATATCATGTCCTGTCTCAAGTTCTATTGTTTTAACGACTCTACATTCAAGATTTAATGGAGAAGCTTTGATCATGGGAGCCGTTTTTAATTCTCCATAAAATGTGTCAAAAATATCAGATTTATCAATTTCTTTTCCAGATTTTAATCCACAGTAATCCATCGGAATCACTAATTCTTGTGATGGTGTATTCACACTAAATGTTTGATTTTCTTTAATGCCAATATTAGTATAATGCCCTTGGTTAGAAGAAATAGAAATTATTGGAGGTTTATATTCAACAATACTAACCCATGCAAGCGGCATAAAATTGGGTTTATCTTTTACGTTAACTCCAATTATAACGACTGGCATAGGATATAAGTATGATCCGACTCGAATTTTATTTTTACTCATAATAATGTCCTTTTTCCTTTTAGATTTGATAGATCTAAAGTTAATACCTATAAAAATTATTGGTAAATGGAATAAAATTGGAGAATTAATAAGTTTAATAATCACTTAACAGTAATGTTATTTAGGGTTTAAAAGGATAAATTATTTGAATCAACCTATTTTAAAACAATAATTAAATGACTGTTCAAAAAAAAATTGTTGATCTTCCAAAATCTCAAGAGATATATCCAAATTTCATTAAAGGTAAAACTATTATATTACATGAAGGGGATACGTTAGAATTCTTAAAAAGTGTTCCAAATAATTACATTAATCTTGTTGTTACCTCTCCACCTTATAATATTGGTAAAATCTATGAAAGTAAAACTGATCTTCAAACATATTTAAGCGACCAAGAAGAGGTAATCATAGAATTAGTAAGAACTCTCAAGGTTTCTGGAAGTATATGTTGGGAAGTTGGTAATTTTATTGAAAATGGGGAGGTATTTCCTTTAGACGTTTATTTCTATGATATTTTTAAAAATCAAGGTTTAAAGTTAAGAAATAGAATAGTTTGGCATTTTGGTCATGGTCTACATTGTAAAAATAGATTTTCAGGAAGATATGAAATCATTTTATGGTTTAGTAAAACTGATGAGTATATCTTTAATCTAGACCCCGTTAGAATTCCTGCAAAATATCCCGGGAAAAGAGCATATAAAGGGTCCAATAAAGGAAACCTATCTGGAAATCCCAAAGGGAAAAATCCTTCTGATATATGGAAAATACTAGAAAATGAATGGGAAGATGCTTTTTGGGAGTTTCCTAATGTAAAATCAAATCATCCGGAGAAAACTGTTCATCCTTGTCAATTTCCAGTTGAATTAGTAGAACGATGTGTACTAGCATTGACTAATAAAGAGCATTATGTTCTTGATCCTTATTGTGGGGTTGGAACTACTTTAATTGCAGGATTAAAGCATCAAAGAAAAGTAATAGGAGTCGATAAAGAAGCAAATTATATTGAAATTGCTAAAAATAGAATAAATAATTTTTTTGAAGGCAAGTTAAGAACAAGACCGTTAGGTAAACGCGTTTATCAACCAACAGGTCGTGAAAAGGTGGCTAAAGTACCAGAAGAATGGATTAATTATGGAAAGAATAAGTAAAAGGGAGATAAGTTTGAGTAAATCACATCATCATCATGAATGGTCGGGATTGCGTGCTCAAAAATTTGTTCAATCGGTTGAAAAACTTATAAAATATAGATATAGACCCTTTGTGAAGGAAATAATCAATGCAATAAGTAAATATGGAGTAAGGGAAACACCAAAAATAGTCGATGTCGGATCTGGTCCTGGAATATTACTTATTGAAATAAAAAAAATCTTTGAAAATTGTAGATTGATTGGTGTTGATTCTTCAAAATATATGTTGGAAATTGCTGAAAATAGAGTGAAAGAACAAAACTTGAAAGATTTTGCATTTAAGTTAGGATCTGCTGAGAAAATCCCCATAGAAGAGGGACAAATCGATGTAGTGGTATGTTTGAATAGTCTTCATGATTTTAATGATGCTCAGCAAACAATCAAAGAAGTATCGAGAATTTTAATCAATGGAGGACTTTTTATATTAAAAGATAAAAATGGGGCATATCCTAAATGGAAAATGCGATTTCTTTTCATCCCTCTTATCTTTAAAACAGGTTTAAAGCGAACTATAAAATATTTTAAAAGTAATAAATTATGGTTGGATCCCGATCAAGTAATACAATGGATGTCCGAATTTGGAATAAGAAAAGAAGAAGTTCATTACAAAATGGATTATCTTATCATTGGAAAGCGAGAATAATGCTATTGATTGAAATAAATCTTTAATCCCCTTTAAGTATCATATACCACTTTTTTAATTTAATTATTAATTTTAAATAGATCTAAAAATTCCCAATACTATGAATAATAATCAGAATGATATTTATCACCGATTACAAGAGCATCTTGATACTATGCCTGTGGGATATCCCGCAACAAAATCAGGGATCGAAATCAAGATTTTGAAGCGATTATTTACTCCCGAACAAGCCCAAATTGCTCTTAATCTTAAATTTCAACCCGAAAAAATTAAAACTATCTATAGGAGAATAAAGAGTACTGGTATAAGTATTGAAGAATTAGAACAAAAATTAGATGAGATGTATTTTAACGGTTTAATAAATCGGGGTATAACAAATGAAGGGGGAATTGAGGTAAAATATTATGCTTCCGCGCCATGTGTGGTCGGATTTTATGAATATCAATTAAAAAAGTTAACACCTGAACTTTATCGCGATGCTGAACAATATTTAAGAGAATTTTTCGTACATGAATATAATAAAACAGGAATTCCACAATTAAGAGTTATTCCTATAGAAGAAAGTGTTGAAATCAAACACGCAATAGCTAATTACGATGAATTAAGAACTTTAATCGAAGAGATTGGGGGTCCTATTGCACTTTCGGAATGTATATGTAGGAAAGGTAAAGATTTGATTAGTGATCCATGTAAAAAGACCACTTTACGAGAGAGTTGTTTTTCTTTTAGGAATGGCGCTAAAAGTCTGATTGAAAAGGGAGATGCACGGGAAATTACAAAGGAAGAAGCACTTAAGATTTTAGATAAAGCACAGGATGATGGGTTGGTATTACAACCGGGAAATTCCTTGAGACCTCTAATGCTTTGTACTTGCTGTGGTTGTTGTTGTGGGGTACTTACAAACCAGAAAATGATTCCGGAACCCGCTAATTTCTTTGCCACTAATTATTATGCGAAAGTTGATGATGATTTATGCATAGGATGCGGTACATGTGAAGAACGTTGTAATATGGATGCGGTGCATGTTGAAAATGCACTCGCTATAGTTGATAAGCTAAGATGCATCGGATGTGGTGCTTGTGTACCCTCCTGTACTTCTGAAGCTATAAAACTGTACCGAAAAGAAGATGAGATTATTCCCCCAAAAAATACCCTCGCAACATATATGACTATAATGGATAGAAAAGCAGAATTAGCTCGAGCAGAAAAAAATTAATTTTTTTTTTAATTTTTCTCTTTTGAATTTATTTTAAAGATCAAAACAAAAAGTAAATGATTTATATCATCTAATAATTTGGGTGTGTTATCTTCTATAAAAGTTTAAAATTCTTCAAAAAGATCTTAATATTGCTAAATTAAGGATAATAAAAAGCATATATCAAACTATTACTAACTAGATCACTTAATTGAGAAATTTTTAAAATCTAAGCTTCATCTTTTTATTAAATCAGAATTTTTAGAATGCAAATTAGTGAAAATTGATGTTTAATGAATAAAATCGATAATTCTGTCATTGAAATAGATTTGGATAATTGTACTAAATGTAATGCATGTGTGAATGATTGCGTGTATCATCTATTTTATACTGAATCAGAAGAACTTCAGATTACAAAAAATTTTGAAGAACAATGTATTTTATGTGGTCATTGTGTAGCAGTTTGTCCTGTAGATGTAATTAAGTTAAAAATTCATAAAGACACCCCCATTAGAAAAATATTTAAAACAGAAGAGATACCAAACTATGATTCCTTATATAAACTTGCCTTAAAAAGAAGATCTGTTAGACAATTTACAACTGAACTAGTATCAAAACAATTAATTGAAAAATTGTTAGAATTGGCGAGATATTCACCAACAGGTAATAATACTGAAAATGTGTTTTATACTGTTGTTCAGAATAAGCAAATTGTTACTAGTATCTCTAATTATATTACCATGAAAGTTAAAAGATTTGTTGAGTCTATGGATGATCCCAAAGGTCGTGAGTTCTTAAAAACCAGATTATCTACGGTTGAATTTGACCTTGCATTAGAGAATCTTCCCAAAAACAAAGCTATATTAAAAGTTATTGATGATGGGATTGATTATTGGTGCTGGGATGGTGAATTAATCTTTATTCATGGAGATATCACAATAGGAGGTATATCTAGTAATACAGCATTAGCCGCTGCTCATATTATGTTTGCAGCAGAAACTCTTGGATTAGGAACGTGTTCTTTGGGATATTTAACCTATTATACGAATCAATCAGAAACCATTAAGAAATGGATAAACTTACCAGAGAATCATGAAGTAGGTTATTCATTAGTAATTGGATATCCAAAAGTAAAATACAAAAGGATACCTTCGCGAGAACAAATTCGAGTTCAATGGTTATAAATTAACAATTATTTGGATTTTCTTTTATAATAATTAATAATAATTTATTTCATTAAGGGAATATTTTAATCGAAGTTTTTTATAAAACGGTTAACTTTTTAACTTATTCCAAAATTAAAATTATAAATTATAAATAATAAAAAAAACCTAAGAGGATTAACAAATTATGGATGAAGAAGTAAGTGATGAGGGTTTTTGGAAGTTTGTTCTCAAAAAACATTGGTTAAAACTAATTCCATTTATCTTAATTGCTTTTGGGGCTTTCATTTCTGGTGTTTATGTATTTCTTTGGCATAACGAAATTGGGGGTTACTGGAACTACACTTTTAATGACTGGTCATTTGCTGCTATTTGGGTATATTTATTTTGGTTTGCACTAAGAGAATTCTTATTAGTGGCTTTACCCACTTTAGCAGTTTTTGGTATAATCTTTGGAATAATTTGGTTTACAATGTCGGAAGATTTACGAGCAGAGTTAAAGGAAAGAGGAAAGCGCGAAGACAAAAAGGAAGAGAAAGATTGGTGGAAAAAGAAGGGTAAACCAGTAGCTCAAGGTGGTGGATTCGGCGGTTTTTCTGTCCTTGTAATGATTGCCTTCCTTATTATTGTATTTGTTGATGGTAATTGGGAAGTCTCTTTTGATAATTTACCATTGATATATTTTGTTAGGACCTTCATTACTGCAATGATTTGGATTGCAATTATCTTTGGAATTCCAGCAACAATTGGAATCATATTTTGGCTTTGGAAGAAATTAAAATAAAACTTATTAACTTTTTTTTATATTTTTTTTACCAAATGAACTATTAAGTATTTAGATCTTTTATGATGTGTTAACTTATACAAAAAGTAATGTCTGCTTATTAGGTTCCCGCAATTCTTTTTGGATAATGAGATTGTTCTTTAAGGCACTCGTGCAATAACAGATTCGTTAATTGAAAGCGTAATTCCTTAAATTCATTTTTGAACCATAAGTTGTCAATTTCATCTCGATCGGCTTTCCAATTAAATAGATCACCATAATCATGAAAACCTTCATAAATAGTTAACTTATGGTTTTTAGTTATTAAATGCCTTAATCTTGCATAAATTGGTCCAACTTCTTCATCATTTTCAATTAAGCAGCAATCTCGGGGTTGAATTTTTAAATTATTGGGTTCCCTAAGCACATTAGACATATCAAAACCTTGCATATCTGGTGGTCTTTTACGTTTAGGAATATCTAATAATGAAAGAATAGTGGTAGGATAATCAATAGAGCTCATTAAAGCATCAGTTGTGCCTTTCTTTGTTATTTCAGGGACCCTCCAAATCATGGGTATATGAAAAACCCCCATGTATGCGGAAGGTCCTTTAAATAGCATCCCGTGTTCGGCCATTAAATCACCATGATCGCTATTATATACTACTATCGTGTCATTATCATAGCCTAACTTAGCTAAAGAAGCAAGAACTTGACCAATACCTGCATCCAATAAAGCAAGTGTTCCATAAGTCAATGCTATAAATTTTAAAGCCTCTTCTTCATTAGTTTCTCGAAGCATTGCCCCTGGCATTACATTAATATATTCTTTCAAGTATGGATGTTGCCGTAGGTTTTTAAGATCATAGAAATTATTCGGTAATGTGACTTGTTCTGGTTTATACATATTTAAATAATCCCCGGGGGGCCAAACACTTTGATGAGGGTCTGGAAATGAGCAATGTACATAAAATGGCTTCGATCCGTATTTTCCCTCAGCATGGCGTTCTAAAAATGCAATAGTGCGTTCTACCACGTATGCAGTTGAGTAAAGCTCAACAGGTATTTCATGCTCACAAAATACCGCAAAGAAATTATCAATATTTTTCCATCTTTTTTTCATTTTACTAGCAAGATTTGGGGCACGTTCTTCAAGCCAGTCTAAATAATGTCCAGTTAAGCATGCACCATGACCAATTACAGTTTCCACCTCTTGATATCCATAATAAGGAATCGGAAAATTCTCTCGAACTGGACAATTTTCATTTTTTCCAAATACCCAATCATGGAATGATTCTGCAGAACGATCATTAGTTCTATATGGTGCGGTATTAAACTGATGATGCAATTTTCCAAAAGCAGCAGTATACCACCCATTATTAACTAATGTTTGAGTAATTGTAGGTATTTCCTTGGAAAGAATCATACCATTGCTCCGAGCTCCATGGATGTTTGGGTAAAGACCCGTTAATAACGTTGCTCTATTAGGCATGCACATTGGATTAGTGCAGAAAGCATTTGTGAATCTGACTCCCTCACTTGCAAATTTATCAAGATTTGGTGTTTTTAGAATCCTATTACCCGCGCAACTCATGTGATCTGCTCTATGTTGATCACTGATGATAAATAAAACGTTCTTTTTTTCAACCATGAATATAAAAGGTTCTTCTAATAAAGAAAATTAATTATGAATAATTTAGGATATATTTAAAGTTATATACTCACTACCAATTAGATTTTGACATTTTTATGAAAAATTCCAACGTTAGGCTATAAAAAAAATTATTAATGAGATACTACCTAGTATTGCAATTATGAAACCAATTGCTCTTCCCATAACTTTAGCAGATATTTTTTGAATGTAAAATGAGGCTATTATGGCTGTAATAATAGAACCAATAGCAAGATAAAATGAAATTTCAATATCTAGAAAAAACCTATTTTTTAGAAATACTCCTAAAACTTGATATATAATAAAGGTTGATAAACAAATAAAGATACTTAATATTAGAGCTGTTCCAACTCCTTTTTTCAAGGGATATCCATATATAATTACTAAAGCCAATACAAAAATTAATCCTGAAGCCGCTCCAAACATCCCTGAATTAATGCCGATAAATGCTCCAAAAAACAAAGCCAGAAGAAAAAATAATTTAGAACGTTTGTGGAGGTTTTTGGTATGATTTTTGTCTACAACTTCTTTTAAAACTATATCTTGATCATTTAAATTAAGCTCTTTTTTTGTTTTCTTAGTAATTACATCAATTATTTTCTTTAGCGATTCATTTGTAGGGAATCCTTGTTTAATGAATAATAAACCAAGAACAATTATGAACGCGGGAATAAACCAACCATAAATGGTCCCTAAGGAGGTTGTCATTAAGGTTAAGACTCCAAAAAATGAAACAAAAACAGCGATTACGATTATAAGAAAAATATCACCCCTTATTTCAAATTCTCTATTTTTAAAATATCTAATACTGGCAAACAGAGTAGTTATTAAGTCATTTAATAAATTAATAGCAATCGCTAAAAATACGTCGCCAGTAAATAACAAAACAATTGGTAAAACAACACCTTGACCAGTTTGCCCAGCAATACTTATACTAATCCCTACTAACGCACCAATTCCAATTAAGATCACTATTTGAAAAAGTTCTAACGGCATTTATAAGAAAAATTAATAATTATATAAGAATTTAATAATCCTTTTGATGAATTAAAATATAAAGTTAACATATTAATTGCTTTGATTGAGATAAATAAGATGAATATTGAGATTTCTAAAGAAGATGCGTCTTATATGTATGATTTAGTTCAAAATATAATAGATGACGTAGGACCACGTATGGCCTGCAGCCCGCAAGAATTTAAGGGCGCAACCATAATTAGAAATGAGCTCGATAAAGTATGTGATGAAGCAATAATAGAGGAGTTTTATTGCAGCCCAAGAGCATTTCTAGGATGGACAAAACTTATAGTAATTATGGGAATTATGTCAATTATTTTACACTTTTTAACTTTATTAACTTTAGATTTCACTATACTTCTGTTATTATCGATAATTTCTATAATATTGATAATTTCTGTTGTAGTGATAATCTGGGAAGAATTCTTTAACTATAGAGAGTTTATTGATACGCTTTTCAGAAAGAAAAAGTCTCAAAATGTAATTGGAACGTTTAAGGCAAAAGGAGAGGTTAAAAATTTATTAATATTTTCAAGCCATAACGATTCTGCTTTACAATTTAATCTATTAAAGTGGTTAAGATGGGCATCCCTTCCATTACTATTTGGTGCTTTACTAATAGTAATAATTTGGTTAATAATATCATTTAGTTATTTTCTAATTATTGCTATGGGATTTCTTTCTTTAAAATCCATTTTTATAATTCCTACAATTTTGTTGTTTCTTTTTGGATTACCATGCTTTATAGCCGTATTTCTTTTTATACCATTTGGGGATAAAGGAAATGTCGTTCCGGGAGCTGTAGATAACCTTAGTTCATGTTCTGTAATAGTAGGCTTAGCTAGATATTTAAAGAAGCACAAAGATATTATTCCACCTAGTACTGAATTAAGGCTTGTAAGTTTTGGTTGCGAAGAATGTGGGTTACGTGGGGCTTATCGATATGTAGAAAAACATTTAGATGAAATGAAAAATCTCAATACTTCTATTATCAATATGGATGGATTAGAAACTCCAAATGGCTTTTTAATCATTGATTATGAACCTACTACCCGAACTAAACATTC
>RDOE01000053.1 GCA_011364975.1 Promethearchaeota archaeon
TGTAAGAGTCAAACCTAAAATTCGGCGTAAAACAGCTTTAACCTGACCCTGGCTTATCGTCTTTTCATATTTTTCACTAATACTCATAGCTAATTTCTCGATGTTTAGTGTTTTAGATATCTTTTCAGAAGAATACTCAATCCTTCTTAAAAAATTGGATAAACTCGTAACTTGTTTTTCACTAAATGTTTCAAAATTGGAATTCATTTCCTCTCTCCCTTTACTTTTACTTTAATTTTACGTCCACTTTAATATTGCACGTTGGCAATGAGACATGACGTCCAATCATATAATGGACATTTTAATATTTAAATCTTTGTATAAAATTACAAAATGATATTTTAATTGAGTATAGAATAATTCCTAAGAGAGAAAATTTTTTATACAAACCTTTCTAAAGATCAAAGGTAAAGTAAACATTTAATAAACCTTTAATTAAAAGAATAGAGTGAAATATTTATGGATATAGAAAGCTTAGAAAGAGCATCAGGTAAAAATTTAGAATTATCTAGTTCCGAGAAAATAATAGCTAAAGAATCTGAGACTTTAGCTAAGCAAGAACTAAAAAGAGCTCAAGCCCGCGAAAATTTATCAAAGAATCAATTAGAATTAGCTAGATCTAAGCTAAGATTAGCAGAAAAGACTAAGAATTTTATAGAAGATAAACAAAAAGTACAAGAAATCCTAAATTTATCTGAAAGTGGTTTAAAAATAGAAATTGAGAATGCGCAATATACCGAAAAATTAGCTAAAGTTCAGATAGACATTGGAGAAATTCATAGAAAAATCGCAATAATTGAAAAAGATTTAGCAGAGGAGAGGTTAAAACTAGCTGCGGAAAAGTTAAATCTAGCAAATGAGCGAGCGAAATTATCAAAAAAGCAATTTAATTATATTAAATTAAAAACTAAAGGCGTAGGTGAAGAAAAGTTAGTTAAAGCAGAAGAAGACTATATTAAACAGGGAAAAGAAATTGATAAAGCTCAAGAAAAAATTTCAGAAAAAATTAAGGATATTAATAAATTAGAAAACGCTATTGCAGATTCTAAAAGAGAACTTTCAAATAAATTATCAGAAAGAGAAAAAATTAGACCAACTTATCTTAAATAACGGTATTAAATCAAATGAACTTTTTAAATCAATTATTAACTATATTTTTTAATCTATAAATTCCTTGAAAGTGAGTTTAATTGGATCAGAATATAATCTTATTAGTAATTCTTTCAATTATATTAATTTGTGCGATTAGTATTTTTATAAAAATTATCTCTAATCTGCTAAAAGGTGATTCAATTGAAGATATAGTTTTATTTTTAATAATGGGAGTTATTATTATCATTACTTTAGCTCTAATCCTTGGATTAGCTGAATTCGCTTTTTAGGTAAATTTAGAAATCCTGAAATTTAATTGTATAGATTGAAATAGATGTTTCAAATATTTTATCTAATTTGAGAAATTAGTACCAAAAGATTAATATAAAGAAAATGCAAATATTAAAAATAGAGCCTTTTTAATATAGAAAAAATGTATCAAATAGAAAAACTCTCTGACACTTGCTTCTTTATTAAAGCTATTGGGACATTTCCCTTTTTTCTAAAACTTGAATCATTAAATGCTATATTAGATCTGTTAAAGCGCGATAATGACCGATTATATAGAACAGCATTCATTATTTCCAATAATCCCCCATTAGATACGGAATTTTCATTTCTTTTAGACAAAGCTAAATCTTCCAAAAGGAAAATAGTATCTAATTTAGAGGAAGCAAAACGTTGGATAGGGCTTTCCAGAATAATTATTAAAAAGGATTAGCCCTAATCTTCGTAATTGCTCTCATATTATAATCTTATTCCTCTCTCTCAAGTTATTAGTCAGTAATCCATTGATTAAAATGTGATTATAGTATATCCTTGTGCTATATATTTTCCCATGCTTGGATGACCCATTAATTCAGTACAGGTTGGAAACCCTAATTTATCAACCATATCTAAAGAACCCATTTTATTGGAACATGCTTTACAGAAACAATCAATTAAACCACTATTCCGTAATTTATTATATTGATCAAAAAATGGGTTTTGCTTATTTTGAAATTGATCTGCTAATTTGGTTGCAGAACCCTCAACAATAACTTTAACCTCATGCCCCCTCTGATTTAAATCCAAAGCATTAAGAATTACATGGATAAAACACATAGGGTCTCCGTTAAATGCAAATAATGCAAATTTTTCTGTCATTTAAAATAATCTCAAAATTGGTTTTCTAATATTATTTCTGGATACATTATACTATTTAATCTTTAATCTTTTTTTACATAAATCTATCGCGTTAGGGTTATTATCTACCCCAATCCACTTTCTCTTTAAGCTATCTGCTACCGCGAGAGTTGTTCCTGTACCACAAAAAAAGTCTGCAATTATGTCGTTTTCATCTGAAGACGCTAAAATTATACGTTCCAGTAATTTTTCAGGTTTTTGGGTGGGGTACCCGAGATAGTTTTTTGACCGAGTTCTTGTTTGATACGAATATATGTCATTCCAGACATCCCCGATTAATCTTCCCGGCTTTTCATCTAAAAATTGCTTTCCCCCTCTTCGTTTTCTATAAATTCGCCCATTCTCGTCTTTATAGCGAAACATTTTTTTCACATATTCCTCTCGATATGGAGTATATTGCTTATTAAATTTGAAATCATCTGATTTTGTATAATAAAGAATGGTATCATGTTGACGAACCCATCCTTTCACTTGACTTTTAAATCCAGATACACTTCCTACATTCCAAATAATTTCTCTTCGAAAAAACTCTCTTCCAAAAATGCTATCACATATTGGCTTCAAGTCAAATACAGCATTATTATCAATATGGAGATAGAAACTTCCTGAAATTTTAAGGGTACGATGCATTTCCTCAATTCTCACCCTCATATACTTCAAATAATCGTCCAATGATTTCCATATATCGGAAAATTCCTTATAATCAACTCCTGTGTAAAAGGGAGGATCAATATAGATTAAATCAATAAACTCAGAATCAATCATCCTTAAAATGTCTAAATTATCAGAAAGAAAAAGTGAATTAAGTTTCATTGGAGAGTTAATTTGGGATGCATTTTTATACAATTATTATGGAGAAAGAACGATTAAATATGAATCTCTTGGATGAGTTCCAAAGATATGATTTTTCTAAAATTAAGGAACAAAACATCTTTTTAGTTGGTTCCATTCGTTTTAAGGATTATTTTATAAAAATAGAATCGATTTTGCAAATCATCTTTAAAAAAGTGGTATATCTCTGTTCTGTAGATGGTTTATTAAATAAACATCAATTTTCTGTCGAAGAGTGGGATAAATTACAAGAGATTGCTATAAAAAAGCTTCATAATCATGACGCATTATTAGTTATTGATGTAAATAACTATATCGGTGAACAAACATCAGAAGAAATTGAATATTTTCAAAAAGTTATCAAAAAACCAGTGTACTTTTTATCTAAATTGCAAAGCTAATTAAATTCATGAACTAATTTCTTCAGTTCTATTTTAAGTACACTAATTTTCAGTTGTAAATCATAAATTTTATGAACTCGCATTATTTTAAGGTTTAAGCTTGAATTAAATATTAAGGAAATTACTTAAAAAGTCAATTCCTAAAAAAGAAAGGTTAATTTTAAATATGGAATTGTTCCAAATATTTTGGGACGATCAGAAGAATTTATTCTTAGAATTTAAAAAAAGTGAAGAAGAGATAGTTGAATTTCTTCCTAATAATCTAAAAAGATTAACCTTTCAATTTGAGCTTGCGAAAATTGTAAGAAATGATATTTATTACAAACAAGCCCCAATTTTGGTATCAATTAGAAAAATTTATCATTCAAATGATTTCTTATGTTTCACAATCGAATTGGATCAAATCCATGATTATGAAGATTTACAAATCACTGTACTGAGTTTAACTATTTTTTTAAGCAATAGTACTAAGATAGAATATCATTTTACGGAGAAATATAATATTTCTGAGATTGGGATTAATGAAGATTGTTATGATGGGTTTGAACCGATCGATTTAAACTCAAATCGAAATACACATAGACGAATAACCAAAGAGAAAATTTTCCGAGAGGAAAAAACAGACTTTCTACAACAGAAAAAAGAAAGCAGAGTCATATATGAAAAAAATAGCATTGAAAGTTTTAATGTAGACGGTTCGATCTTCTCTCTTATGAAAGAAAATAATGAAACTTTAAAATCTATTGCATTTCACTTAAAAGAATTAACTTCAACTTTACAAAATATACCATTAAACTCAATTTCATATGGAACTCCTACTGGGCCACCACAAAGAATTTCTGGTCCGGCTATTGAGAGAATTCAGAAACCAGAATTAATAAATTTAATTCAAGGAAGTAACTCATCAGCCAAGGTTTTAGTAATAAGAGAATTGAAAGAAAAGTTTCAAAAAACCATAGAAATGCATAATGGATTTAGTATTAAGGACATTTTAAAACCCATGAATGATGCTGAATTAAAGGCAATCACTCTTGATGAAGAGAAATTAAGAAAAAAAGAAGAAATTGCTATCCAAAACCAGATAAAGAGACTAGAAAATAAACAAAATAAGGAAATTAAGCTTGATGAACTAAAGAAACCCAATTAATAGTACAATTTTATTATAAAGCTTTAATTTAACTAAATTGTTGATAAATTATTGAGGTTTCAAAATTCAATCGAGGTTAGTTAAAATTCTATTAAATTATTTTATTGGTACTGCTGGGAGTGGTAAATCCACCTTAACAGGAGAGCTAAAAAATTATATCGAAAATCGCGATCCAGAAATTTCGACTATAACATTAAATTTAGATCCTGGTGTAACTACTCTTCCATATACTCCAGATATAGACATAAGAGATTATATTATTCTCGAAGAAGTTATGAACGAATATGGATTGGGTCCTAATGGTGGTATGATTTTAGCATCTGATTTAATGGTGAATTATTTAGATGACCTAAAAAATGAAATTGATGAATATAATCCTGATTGGATCCTAGTAGACACAGCAGGTCAACTTGAATTATTTGCTTTCCGAGAAACTGGGCCATTAATAGCAAGTTCCTTAGGTTTTGGTTCAATAGAAAGATCTGTATCCTTTTTATTTGATTCAAATTTTGTTCGTAGACCTAATGGTTTCATTTCTACCTTACTTTTAGCTGCTTCAGTTCAATTCAGATTTAGGGACATTTCTCAAATTAATGTTTTATCTAAAGTAGATTTATTGGGAGAGGATCAAATAGATATGATAATTAATTGGAGCCAGGATTTTAAAGCTTTAGAAGATTCCACTAACGAACGAGAGAGTGGATTAATAAGAGAGCTATCCATGCTTATCTCCGAAGTTTTTATTCAATTAGGATCTACAGCGGAATTAATTCCTAGTAGTATTAAAGAAGAGAATGGGTTAGATTTATTATTTGGATCGTTACAAAGAGTTTTTGATTCTGATAAATCACAATTTTATTAAATTACAAAAATATATTAGCTTAAGACAAAGAGTATTTTAAGAAGCATGAAAATAATTGGTCCTTGTGCAGGTATTGGTTCCCGTTTACGCCCATTTACTCTAAGTAAACCGAAAGCTTTCATTAATGTTGCAGGAAAACCTGTTTTAGAACACATTCTAGATAAGTTCAGCAATACTTTTGATTTAACTTCTGAACTTATTCTAATTGTAGGTTATAAAAAAAGACAAATAACTGAGTTTGTAAGAAAAAAGTATAATAAAAAATTTAAATTGACATTTATTGAACAAATACCACGAGGTTATGATGATGATGTCCCATATTATTGGGGCTTAGGTGAAGCGGTTTACTTAGCTCATACGAGATTCGAAGAAAAGAATATCAACAATAGAGAAGAAGATAAGAGGGAAGGTTCTTTAATCTTCTTAGCGGATATGATACCCATCGATGAGCATTCTTACTTAATGTATCGTTATTTTGAATCTGATGTTGATGGGATTATCACAGTCATGGAAGTCCCTGCAGAGAACGCCAGTTCATATGGGATAGTCTCAGTTGATGAAGATTCTATTATAACTCGTTTAGTAGAAAAACCTAAGGAATTTGTCTCTAATTTGGCTATCGCAGGATTATATGCTTTTTCTCATAGAACCACTTTAGCATTATTCAAATTTATTAGTAAATATTTAGAAAAACGAAATGAAAACTCCAAGGAAATCTATCTTACTGAAAGCCTTCAAGATTTAGTGAATGCTGGTTTTAAAATTGCTGCTGTTAAACTTAAAAAGGGTATTTTAGATTTTGGTAGACCCTCCGAAGTGTTAAATGGAAATAAATTCCTTCTAAGACAAAATTCTATTAAAGTTGAGGATTTTAAGGATAATAACATTACTTTCGAACGTTCTTTTATAAAAAATCCGGTTTATATTGGAAAAGAAACTCAGATTTTCAATTCTGTAATTGGACCAGACGTTTCCTTAGGAGAGAACTCTTATATCGAGAACTGTATTTTAGAGAATTGTGTTATCGAAAGAAATGCTATTCTTAAAAATGTCATTACTGATAATTCCATAATTGGAAGTTATGTTAATATTGAAAATATTACAAAGGATAACCTCATAATCGGAGATAAAAGCATATATTAGAAAAGCTCTTAGTTTTTGTGGGGATTATATTTACCTCTGGGAATATAAAATAATTTTATTATACCTAGTAAATATATTCAAAGTAAGATTAAAATACAAAAGAAAAAGAAATAATTATTTGATACTAAATCTATTATAATCAAAATAGAGTGTGAAAAAATGCCATACAAAATAGCTTTTGATATAGGCCATAAACCTCGAGGAAAATTGGATGAAAATTTAACTGAATTACGGGATTTCTTAAATAATAATGGTTTTATTTGTTATAATTTCTTAGAAACTCCAATTACACATAATTCATTAAAACCTTTTGATGTTTTAGTTTTTGCATGCCCTGATTTTTCAAAAGTGTCTTCACTTGAAATTTCAGAAATTTCTAGCTGGGTACATGAAGAGGGTGGTGGTTTATTGTTACTCTCCCATGCTGGGGGTGATAGAGGAAGAAATAGTAATTTAAGCGAATTAAGTCAAAATTTCGGTATATTATTTGAAAATGATCAAGTATTAGATAATTCTTATAATTTAGGCATGGAAAATATGCCGATAATAACCTCGTTTATCCCACCACATCCTATTACTAATGGAATCACCTCCCTATGTTACCGTTCTGGCTGTTCTTTAACAATTGTAGGAACTGCTTTTTCAATTGCCTCCTCTAACGAAACTTCTGAACCTTTTTCTACACCATTAGTTTGTGTGGCAGAACCAGAAAAAGGTAGAGTCTGTGCAATAGGTAGTTATGAGATGTTTAGAGATCGAATCGGAGGGGGCTTTAATAATGAAGAGCATCCCAGTTTTGCATATAATTTATTTTCTTGGTTAATCTCAGATTATCGAATGGAATTACACTCCTCTGGAGCAATACCTGAAATTACTCCACAAGAAGTTATTAATCCTCCACAATCTCTTAATTCAATGTCAATGAATTCTGAACTTCAAAATCTTGATATTTCTTTTCCTGGTAAAATTTCTGGTTCAAGTGATTTGATTGGACTTCTTAAACTTTTTCAAAGTCAAATCAATGTAATTAAAGGTACTATAGATAAACTTGTTGATTCCGTGATGATTACTCAAGAAAATAAGTTTGAAAGAAAAGTTTCTCAAAATACACCTTCTAAGCCAATTATTTTGGAAGAATCTAAATCGGAAGAATATTTAAAGAAATCTTTTACTCCAGGAATCGATGATTTATTAGAATCTAACGGTGAATTATCCGAACTCCCCCCAAAACCACAAAGTTTTAAGAAATCAGGTGAAAGTATTTCAATCGCGCTTCCTTCCATAGATGATAATTCAGAATTGAAATCTGCTCCCAAACTTCGCTTTAAGAAAAAGACTAAGAAAGAAGACTTAATAGCTGAGAAAAATGGATTAGAAGATAAGCTTAATTCAATAAAAAGCCTAATTAATTTCATGGATAAGAAATTAAAAGCAGGTAGTATTGATAAAAAATCTTATGAGAAGAGAATAACTCAATTAAAAACTGATTTGAAAAAAGTTCAATCTCGAATAGAAGAGATTAATAAAGAACTTTAGCCTGAATTATTATTATTATTATTTTGCTTCTTTTTAGGTTTAAATTCATCTGAAACGTAGGGTTGGGCATATTTATTCACGATTTCAAAAAACTCTTTATCTCCAACACCTTTAGTTATTTTCTTTAATTCTTGTTTAATTTTCTTAAATGATTTTCTTAATTCTTCCTTGGAAGTCTCTTCATGTTTTTTCTTTACCTCAGATACAATTTTTTTAATTATATCTTCAGGGATGTCTAAATCTAACACTTCAATTTTATTCTTTAGAGCATGTAAAATCGATTGAGACCCTGAAAATTTTCCAAGATAAAACTTTCTTCTCCTACCAACCATTTGTGGATTAATAGGCTCATATGTCAATGGGTGCGCTAATATTGCAGCAATATGAAGTCCACTTTCATGACTAAAAGCATAATCTCCTACTATTGGTTTATATTGAGAAAGAGGTTTGCAAAAATATTTCTCGCAAATTTCACTCAATTCAGGCAATCTCTTTAGATTTATACCTGTATTGATTCCCATTCGTTCTAGAATTGTGGCAACTTCTTCTAGAGCGGCATTTCCCGCTCTTTCACCATAACCATTTATACATGTATGAGGGTATTTACAACCCTCGAATACTCCAGTAACAGTATTTGCTACTGCTAAGCCAAAATCATTATGAGTATGAATTCCCATTGGTATTTCTTTTCCTAACGGCTTTAGGACTTCTCTTTTAATCCGATTAATTAAATAATTTGTAGATTGAGGTGTTAATATACCCACGGTATCTCCTAAAACGATTCTCTCTGCGCCAGCTTTTATAGCTGTCTGAAAAACATTTTTTAAGTGAGGGAAGTCACATCTCGTTCCATCTTCAGAAACCCAGTTAACTTTCAAACCATTATCTTTAGCATAAAGAATAGAACTATTAATCTTTTCTAATTGTTCTTCTGGAGTTTGCTTTAAAGTTTTTCTAAATATTGGAGATATTGGCATAAAAACCACTATCTCACTTAAATCAGCATCAATACAAGCATTAATATCTTCTTCCTTTGGGCGAGCAATTCCCAAAATAGTTGCATTTTTACAATCTTCATTAACAATTGTTTTAACTATTTTTTTCTCTGATTCTGAAACTGCTGGAAATCCAACTGCAATCAATTTCACTCCAATTTCATCCATTAATTTTGCAAGATGGATTTTTTCTTCTAATGTTAAATAAACGGTGGGGCTCTGTTCTCCATCACGTAGGGTTTCATCCCAAATGTATACTTCTGAAGGTAAATCTAAATTCTCTAATGCTACTTTATTATAATCTATCAGTAGCTCTTCTAATTCTTCAGTTGTAAATTTATAACTCATTTTTAAATGAAAATAAGACTAATAAAGTTGAGTAGTAAAATTCTTGAGAATAAATAAATTAAATTGTTTAATTAAATTGAGCTGAAAATATTAAATATTATTAAATTGAATTAATTAGTTAATTAGAATCAGAATGGTCATGACTACAATTACTATTACAACTCATTCCCATGAAAAACGGATTTGGGAGGGGATCTGGTTCTAAACCAGCCTCAATCAATTTTATTACAAATTTTACTCTTCTTCCAGCAAGGGGTGGATTCATATCCACTATTATAAAGTCATCCTCGATAAGTCTAACCCACGCTGGGGAACTCATACCATTTGCTCCAACAAAATCAACTATATCTCCAACCTTAATTTGATCTGAATATTGAGTTCGTGGTACTTTTTCCACTAATAAAGGCTCAAATGTTCCAAAGGCGTCCTCTGGTTCAAGTATAATCACTTTCTCATCTCCTACTTCCATTCCAACAATGGAATTTTCTAATCCTCTTATTATTTGTCCAGCTCCTAATTGGATTTTTATTGGTTCCCCATTGCTAAGTTCGCTTGAATCAATAAATGCTCCATCTTCTTCATATAGGATATAATCTATTTTAACTACATCCCCACTTTTTACTCCCATATTCGCCACAAACAATAATTACTTCTTATCTAAATAATACATTATTTCTTTCTTTAATACTAATTTGGTTATAATATAAAAATGAATACATGACGGGAATTTAAAAAATAAAAGTATTATGAAATCACTCTCATAATTAGATAATTGCTTATATGAATTAGGATTTTGAAAAACCACCATGATGAAATTCAATATAATATTCAATATTTAGATTTTGACAATATGCGTCTATTTCTGACGCTAACGCATCCCATAATGAGTTATCTTTTCTGAACCTTTCATACATAGATAAAAGGTTAGGATATTGCTCTCTGACTAATTTAAATATCCGCGGCACGTTATGGGGTCTAAAGTTTAAGTTTTCAAACATGTAGGAATCAGTATACTCTAAAGTCTTCTCAATAATGTCTTTATAGAGTGTAATTCCTGGAAAAAATGGAGAGATAAATGTGTACGTTTTTATTCCATTATCATGAATTTCTTTTAGCGCATCCAATCTTTCTTGCGGTCTTGACGCGCCCCTTTCTACAAGTTTAGCAAAGTTAACATCTAAAGTACTGATTGAAATTCCAACCTCAAGATTTTGGAATTGTTTAAATAAATCAATATCTCTTGTAACAAATTTTGATTTCGTTAATATCGAAATATAAGCTGTAGTGTCAATTAAACGCTCTAAAATTTTTCTAGTATTCTGATATTTTAATTCTAATGGAATATAGGGATCAGTTACTGAGCTGAGTAATATACGTTTCCCATCATACTTTTGAGGTTTAATCTTATTAAAATCATATCTTTTAACATCTAAGAAATTTCCCCATTTTTCTCCTTTATGATTGGTAAACCTTATCATGAATTCAGCATAACAATAAATACATCCGTGCTGACACCCCGTATATGGATTTATTACATAATCTATTTCAGGGATATTACTTTTAGTTATAATACTTCTTGCATCTCTATATTCTACTTTTATAGTATACCATCTCTTTTTTTATACTTCATTTACAAGATTAGATCATATATATATTCCCTTTTTCATAAAAATAATAATTATTAAAAAAAGGTTAACCTTTTTATGGTTCCCAGAGCATCCCCCAATATGGGACTTCAAATTTATTATTAATAAGATTGAAAAATTTTATTAGATCTAATGTGTTATAATTAAAAAGAAGAGGATCTTAAATTAAACTTATATTTTAGCCCCTTCAACAATATTTCAAACTTGAACTTACCCCAATCTTCTATCTAGTGAATTAATCATGGTGATGATGATGTTCTTCACCATCTTCATGAATTTTTTCTACGCCATATCCTTTTCCTGCGCTTGGGTTGCAAAGGTTCTCTCCCTGTAAATTTTTAATTTCTCCATTCAATATCTTCTTAATAATATTATCTATATCACCTTCAACCCCAGTAATTATTTCAATATTATATTGATTAAAAAAATCTCTTGCTCTATGACCCATTCCCCCAGCGATCATGTAATTAACATCATTTTCCTTCATCAATTTAGGGATACTTCCCACAGTATGACCTGGATTTGGAATTACTCTTTTTTCTACAACTTTATTATTTTCAATTTTTACTAAGGTAAATTCAGGCGCTCTCCCGAAATGAGGATATACACGAGTTGAATCAGTACTTATTCCAATTATCAAATCAATTTCATCTCTTTAATTTAGTTTTATCATATAATTAGAAGTAATTGCAGATTTTAAATATTTTGAATGATTATTCGTTATAGAAATAACAAAAAAATCAGCTATGTCTAGAGAGGAATTTGATAAATTTGTTGATGAACTTCAAAAAGAAATGATAAAAAAAGAATTGGAGGATTATAACGAATATATCGTAAATTTATTCCATAATCCTAAGAATTGGGGCAAATTATCACCAGAAGACGCTTCAGTTACCCACTCATATAAAGGTCCCTGTGGTGACACTATGCAGTTTTTCTTTAAAATTAAGAATAACATTATCGAGAAAGCTACTTTCATAACGGATGGTTGCGGCGCGAGTATAGCAACGGGAAGTCAAGTAACAATCATTTTACAAGGAAAAACTTTAAATTTTGCAGAAAAATTGACACCTATAGATATAGATTCTGCCCTTCATGGACTTCCTGATGATCATAAACACTGTGCAGAATTAGCAGTAAGAACAATTAAACAAGCAATTGATAAATATAAAGCTAATAAAATCTAATTAGAAATGTAAATGAAATTTGTTTATGGCCCTGTACCTAGCAGAAGATTAGGTCGCTCCTTAGGGATCGATCCTCTTCCTTCAAAGACATGTAATTATCAGTGTATCTACTGTCAGTTAGGAAAAACCACGTGTTTTACGAATAGGAGAAGTAATTTTTATCCAAAAGAAGAAATTATTTCTGAAATAAAAACTGCAATCGAATTAAATGAAGATAATATAGATTATGTTACTTTTGTTGGAAGTGGAGAACCAACCTTATATAAAGATTTAAAAGAATTGATTCAGTATGCAAAGAAAATATCTAACAAACCTATTTGTGTTATCACTAATGGTAGCTTACTTAATGATGAAGGGGTGGTTGATGCTTTACTATTGAGTAACGTCGTATTACCTAGTCTAGACGCAGGAGATGAACTTTTATTTAAGAAAGTTAACCGACCACATCCTTCATTAAAGTTTGAAAAAATAATTCAAGGATTTATCGATTTTAGGAAAAATTTTAGGGGTAAATTTTGGATAGAAATCATGTTAATGAAAGAAATTAACGATTCGAGAAATCAGCTTAAAAATTTAAAAGAGAAAATAGATCTTATTCAACCTGATAGAATTGATATTAATGTTCCCATACGACCTCCTACAGAAAAATGGGTAAAAATACCTGATAAACAAATCCTTTCAAGGTTAAATGAAATCTTTATCGAATGTAACTGTATTAACTTTCCTGAGGAAGGAACTTTTCTTACATTTTCATCAGATTTTGAGAAAGAGCTACTTTCCGTAATTAAACGACATCCATTGAGACAAGAACAAATAATTATGAATTTTTCATCTACTATTCTAAGTGAAAACCATCTGAAACAACTATTATACAATCTTGAATCTGAGAGAAAAATAAAAAGAAAAATCTATAATAATCAAATATTTTGGATGTTGTATTAAAAAAAATTAGTAATAACTCAAAGTAAATTTTAAAAAGTATCCTTACTTTATTCTCTCTTGAAAAACGTAATCCTATGTTTATTTGTATTACTCTACATAATAAAGTTCTTTATAATGGCTAATCATTTTTACATGATTCATATTATTTGTTCAATTTTAGCATTATTATTTTTTATTATTAAATATAACTAAAAGTTTTAAATGATTACTTGCATATATTAATCATAGAAGTGATCTAATTTTAAAATACTAATAGAGTTGATATTATTCTAACCAATCATAAGGATCACAGAAGATCTGATGAATCTTATACACCATTACTAAAATGTTTAACTGAGTGTGAATCAGGAGAAGAAGTCTTAGTTAAAAGCGTAAACATTGGTTATAGACAAAGAACTAGATTGGCAAATCTTGGACTCTTTCCAGGAGTAAGAATTAAAAAAGTAAAAAGTGCTCCCTTTAGAGGTCCGTTAGAAGTTATTGTAAGGGGGACTTCCTTAGTGATTGGCAGAGGCATTGCTTCTAGAATAATGGTACAATGCGATCATGCATGTTTAAACCAACATAGAAAATATAGACATCATAATTTTACATAGAGTTAAATTCTGGTTTATCCAAGTGATTTAATGAGCTGTAATTTACCTAAAAAACATAATAAAAAAAATTATGAAACGTCAGATAATATTATAAACATTGCGTTAGCAGGTAATCCTAACGTGGGAAAATCTGTTATATTTAATCAATTAACTGGCTTAAGTCAAACAATTGGTAATTGGCCCGGTAAAACAATAGAACGAATGGAAGGTTCACTTGAATTTTTAGGATTTCATTTTAATATTGTTGACTTGCCTGGAATTTATTCATTATCTACTTACTCGTTGGAGGAGTTAGTAAGTAGAGAATACATTGTATCAGATAATGTTGATCTAATAGTTAATGTGATAGATGCTACAAACTTGGAACGTAATCTCTTTTTCACGTTTCAACTATTAGAATTAAAGATTCCTATGATACTCGCAATTAATCAGATGGATATCTTACAAAAACGCAATCGAGACCTTGATTTTAATAAATTAGGGCAAATATTCAAATTACCAGTTATACCATTAATAGCCGTTCATGGAAAAGGAATTCATGAAATTTTAGAAGCCGCAATCGAGTTATATAATAATAAAGATTATTCTTTTCCAGATTTATCCGTATTGTTGACATTTGGCAAAGAAATCGAAAATAAATTAACTATCTTAACTGAAAAATTATTAGAATATCCTGATATTCTTCGAAAAAGTGGTTATCCCCCAAGATTTTTAGTTATAAAGCTATTAGAAAATGATGAAGAAATTATTTCAATCGCTGAAGATGTTAAAGTTAATAGAGATCTCATTGAAATGGTAGATCTTTTTCGAAGAAATCTAGAAGATTTTCATGGTGAAGACATTCAAACTATTATTTCTTCAGAGATATATAATAATATAAACAAAATAATAGCCGAAGTATTAATTGAAAAGTCCCACAAAGAAAGAACTAAAATAAATTTAGTAAATTGGATTGATCATTTAACAACTCATTCCTTTTTCGGATATTTAATTTTATTGGTAGTGCTTTTAGGGACCTATTTTTTTACATTTACTATAGGAGATTTCCTAGGTGGAATTATTGATGAAATCTATTCAGTATTAACTGAACTTGTACATACCACTTTCGGTGAAAATTATCCCCTTATGCAAATAATTTGGGATGGTGCGGGGGGTGGATTTTTTGGAGCTCTCTCAGGTGTTCTAGTCTATGTAGTTCCGTTCTTTTTCATAATCGAAATACTACAGGATTCAGGCTACTTGCCGAGAGCCGCTTTTTTAATGGATCGTGCCATGCATTCGCTAGGAGTCCATGGGAAAACAGTAATAACAATGATACTTGGATTTGGATGTAATGTTCCTGCTTGTGCAGGTTGTAGAATCATGGAAACTGAGAGAGAGAAAAAAATCTCGATTGCTTTAACTTCACTAATTCCTTGTGCTGCTGTAATGACTGTAGTAATGGGTTTAGTTGGGCGATATTTAGGATTAGGTTGGGTAGGTTTTCTTTTTATCATTAATTTTAGCGTTGTTTTACTTATGGGGCGAATCTTAAACAAATTCATGTCAGGAAGGTGTACTGAATTGATTATGGAAATGCATGAATATAGGGCTCCTAATTTTGAAGTGATTTTAAAACAAACATGGTTAAGATCAAAAGAATTTGTATATAAAGCACTTCCAATCATTATTCTTCTAGGTATTGGATTAGAAATTCTAGTTATTTTTAATATCTTATTACCCATCAATACCATTCTTTCTCCTATAACTGTCTTTTGGCTTGGGTTGCCTATCGTTACCGGAGTATTTTTGATTTATGGCATTTTACGAAAAGAACTAACTCTAGTACTATTAGTGTTATTCGCCGAAAATATGGGAATGACGTTGGTAGATTTATTAACCCCCATCCAAATGATAACCTTTAGCTTAGTGACAATGTTATATGTGCCTTGTTTTGCAACAATTATTATCATTGCAAAGCAAACGAGTTGGAAATATGCCTTACAAATTTCTTTTTTAGAGATTTCAATAGCATTATTAATAGGGGGAATATTTCACTTTGGTTTTGCTATTTTTGGAATTTTTTAATTTTATCCTTTTTAAATTCATAAAAGGAAATATGAAAGATTAATTTGAAAATCAAAAAATAAGGAATAATAAAAAGTTTATTTAATAATATCTGTTATAAAACAAGTTTCCATTATTTTTACACCCTTTATTTGAGAGATTTTCTCTTCAATTAAAGGGTTAAATTGTTCGATCGAGGGAATTTCTACTTTAATGAATAAACCACATTCACCACTCAATCTCCAGATATCGGTAATTTCCTCAATTGCTTTCAACTCCTTTAGAATGTTTTTGATTTCCTTAAAATCTGGTTCGATTTTAAGAGTAGCTCTTGTTTTTGGCTTAGAATTCAAAGTGAATTCGATAGTATACTTTTTTATTACTCCCTGCTCTTCTAAACTTTTTACACGCCTTCGTACCGTAGCTTCAGTCTTTCCAACTGTATGAGAAATATCATTAAATGAGATTCTACTATTTTCTTTTAATTCTTCTAAAATTTTAATATCAATTGCATCCACTATAGCCTCAACCTTTCTAATAATTTTTTGATATTATACTAAATTATATTCATATTATGATAATAAGTGATGGATTTCTATATATATTTTTGTTAAAAGATGATAATAAATAACGAAAAGTTATTTTTTTTGTCGATCTAATAAATTAAACTAGTGGTTTTACTACTAATAATATAAGAAAAGCAATATGTCATTTACGATATGTTAAATAGCTAATAAAAAACTAATATTAGATTAAAAAACTGATAAAAAAAAGTAAAAAAAAAGGTTACTTACTTCTCTTTCTTCTTTTCAATTTTCTTTTTCAATTCATTTATAGACATCCGATATCGAGATTGCCCTTGAGTAGCCATAAAACTTGCTTGGGGTGCATTCATCGCCCTTTCATCTTCCATCTTTAATTCTTCTAATTCCTCGTCTAAAAATTCCAATCCTTCATTAAAATCACTTTCAGCATAAAAAGCCTTTCCTTGAGCCTTTAATGATGAATACTCCTTTTCAAGGTTTTCTTTCAAATTTTGTAATCGTTTCTTAGATTCAGCACCTTTACCAGCATATTGAGCCACTCCAGCAAATTGTATATTATACATTGCATTTAACTTTTGATCGTAATTTGATTTAAATTCATTTTCGTTTTTAGTAGTTTTAACACGGTCATTTATAACTCTTAAACGTCGTCTTCCATCTTTATCCTTATAATTTACCTGTAGTTGGACTGGAACTTCACCAATTTCCTTTTCTAATCCTTTCTTGGCATCAAGTTCTATGTAGAGTTCTCTATCTTCAGTTACAGCCCCAAGATTAATCTCGGATTCCTTAATATCAGTAGAACTATATGCTCCTGTAACATTTTTTATATTTATGCCTAAAGGAGTGATTAGTTTTATAGTGACATCCCTACCAATATGGCGTATTTCTTGTAATTCCTTGAACACAGCACCCATTTCTTGATCTGAAATTAAGAACATCTTGCCACCAGTTTTATCGGTTATATTCCCTAATATCTGCAACCCCATCTCGTTGCTATCCCCTGGATTAGAAACTCCTACGATATCAACTACAATATTATTCTTATTACATAGATCCGCCATATGATTATAAAACTTTTCTGCTCCTATACTCGTACCTGAGAGATTTCCAACACCTTGATTTGCCATACCATCCGTTAAGAGAGTTATCCGTCCCGTTGAGAATTTAAAAAGCTCGAAGGAAATGATTGCAAAGTAAAGTGCAGGGCCAAGTGCCGTCATATCCATAGAGCGGAGATCACTTACTTTTTTTATCCAGCTGTCAGCAAATTCACCAATGGAGCCAATTTTTTGCTCTCCTGTAATAGATTTTTCAAGGCTCAATTTCATTTCATCTAGTGATAATAAGAGCTCCCCAGTAAAATTGAGTGGAGCCTTATCATGTTTAAGATAATAATATACTGAACTCTCAAATGCAATTAGAAAAAATTTAGTTGTTGGTGCATTAATTTTAAAATCCTTAATAGTTTGAATTAATGATTTCTTCACCGCTTCAATTTTAGCTCCACTCATACTACCTGAAATATCTATAACTGATATATATAATTCTCCTTCCGAATAACCCACACTAGTAATTTTTTTTTCATCTTTAGGTTTTTTTAGTTGAATATCTTCTAGAATGAAATCGACATCATCAGATAAATGCTCAAGAATCTGTTCTTTACTTACTGAATTTATTGTCCCGCAAAATTCACATTTAAAATATGTTCCTATTTTTGAGTCTTCTTTTATCTCGTCAATATTAGTCAATATAGCACCACATTGACTACACTTTATTGGCTTTATTTTAATTTGTTGTTTTGATGTAGTTAATCCCTTAAAACCAATAGAATAAAGGTAGGGATATAATTCCGAGTTATCTGGAGGTTTCTCTAAAAATTTATTAAATGATCTTTTAAGCATTATCAATTCACTTTATTTGTTAATTTTAGGATGTAATCATAAATCATCAATTTAAATGTTTGTACAGCTTAAACAAAAAACTTGATATTAATCTAAATAATTCTATAATTTGTGTCGGATCTATTTCTCGGTATTGATTGTTCTACCCAAAGTATGACTGGACTTGTTATTGATTTTGATAATAAAACAATAGTCTATAATAATAGCATCAATTATGAGCACGATTTGCCACATTATAAGACTAAAAACGGGGTTTATATTTCTGAAGATGGAAAAGTTGTACATTCAAACCCTTTGATGTGGGTAGACGCTTTAGAGATGCTTTTGAAAAAATTAATTGTAAGTGGTCTACCAACTCATATGATAAAAACTATATCAGGTTCCGGTCAGCAACATGGGACTGTTTATCTAAATAAGTTCTTCGAGAATGTGCTAGATTCTTTAGATCATCACAAAACACTAACAACCCAATTAAAGAATGTCTTTACTCGCTTAACCAGTCCAATCTGGATGGATTCCAGTACAAGTAAACAGTGTGAAGAGATAAGAGAAGTTTTAGGAGGAAAGGAAGCTTTGATTAAAATAACTGGTTCAAATACATTTGAAAGATTTTCAGGACCTCAAATTCGAAAATTTTATCAAGAAGATCCTAAAAATTATGCAAAGACATCCATTATTCATCTGGTAAGTTCTTTTTTATCATCACTTTTGCTTGGAAAAAATTCACCTATAGATCACGGAGATGGGGCTGGAATGAATTTAATGAACATTAAAACTAAACAATGGGACAATAAGGCGCTAGAGGCAACAGCTCCTGATTTATTGAATAAATTACCACGGCTCTCCCCTTCTTATAAAGTGATAGGAACCATATCTGATTACTTTATAAATAAATATGGCTTTTCTCCTAATACTTTGCTAATACCTTGGTCTGGTGATAACCCTAATAGCCTTATAGGATTAGGAGCAACCCAAAAAGGAAATATTGCGATTAGTTTGGGAACTAGTGACACTTATTTTTCTTATATGAAAGAATTATCATTTGATCTGAAAGGGGAAGGGCATATCTTTGGAGCACCAACAGGTGACTATATGTCCCTTATCTGTTATAAGAATGGCTCTTTAGCCAGAGAAAAAGTAAAGGATCAATTTCAACTTAGCTGGGCTGAATTTTCTGAAATATTAAGAAAAACCCCACCGGGAAATTATGGTAAGATAATGTTACCTTACTTTTTTCCTGAAATAGTTCCATTAGTACTTGATCCTCAAGTTTTTAGGTATGGATTTGAGGAAGATGATCTTAACGGAAATATTAGAGCTATCATCGAAGCCCAGTTTCTTTCAATGAAATTACATTCTGAGTGGATTAAGGAAAAACCAATTCAAATCTATAGTACCGGAGGTGCTTCTGAAAATATAGAGATTCTACAGGTTGCAGCTGATATCTTTAACATTGATATTATAAAGTATTCTATTACTAATTCTGCGGCTTTAGGTGCGGCAATTAGAAGTATTAAATCATATTTTGAATCTAACGGAGAACCAATTAAATGGGAAAAAATTCTAAAAGATTTTTTACCTCTTCAAAGAAATGAATTAATTAGGGCGCGCCCTGAATTTAAGGAATTGTATATGGATATGTTGGAATTATATCGCAAATATGAAAATTTCAAAATTAACCAAGAAGAAAATCCTGAAAAATATCGAATCGAGTTTATTAATAAATACTTTAGCTAAACCACACCTATAGATTTATTTTAATCAAAAACATACTTATTAATAATTAAAAAACTAAATTAATGTATTAAATTATAAAAAGATCAACCTAGAACCTAGAATGACCTTAAAAATATTTGAAAGAGAACATAGGAAAAAAACCATTATTGTTATTGTTTCGATACTAGCAATAGCCACAGTTATGACTATTTTGATAATATTCATTCCAAATATAACTATTCCTAATAATAATGGTGATGGAACATGAGGGTGTGCTTCAATATTTTATCAAAAGCGGTTCCATTTCTTAAAAATACTCTAAAGAATGATGCTTATGAAAAAATTTTAGTCATAAGAGGACTTTCCCCGCATGGGTTAAGAAATTTCAAGCTAATAGGATTATTTTTTATATTATGGGTTATTCTTATTTTTTAATTACAATAATTCAATTAAATTTTTAAAAGCACCTTATCTAACTGATGTGTTTAATGGTGGTGAATCGTGAGTAAAGAAATTCCCGAGAATGTTAAGGACGCGCTACGTTCTATTGGCCTCACTGATTATGAAATATCAATTTATCTTACTTTGATTTCTAAAGGTCCAATGGATGCCCGAGAATTGTCAGAAGCTTCAGGTGTTCCTTACTCTCGTATCTATAACATACTTACACAGTTAGAAAAGGAAAAAATGTGGATAATCAAAGAAGAAGAATCGAGACCTAGCAGGTATTTTGCAAAAAGCCCGGATGAGGCATTAGTAATTGCAAAAAAACAATATAATGACAGTTTTGACGACCAATCAAATAAAATCATTAATACGTTAACTCCAATATATCAATCTCATGATACTCCGATAAAGATCGCTTTATATGTTCATCGTGGAAGAGACGTTTGCATCAATCGAAGTCTTGCTTTAATCAATATGGCAAAAACCGCTTTATATCTTGTTGCTCCAGAATTAGAATTTTTAGAGGAATTTTACAGCGATTTAGAAAAGGCAAGAGCACGAGGAGTAACCGATATAAGATTACTAGTGGAAGAAGAAACGCTTGAGGATGAAAAATTCAACACATTACTTAAAAAGTATAACACGATAGCGGAAATTAAATCACGAGATCAAGTATTTGGTACCTGTGTAGTAATGGATGAGGGTGAAGATGCTTTTATTATACTTACTCAAAAATTTTTCAAGAAACTTTCTTATTTTGGAGCAGTAACTGACCATATCGCTTTCGGTCCAGCTGCGAATTATTATTTCAGCTATTTATATAATACTGCTAAAGAAGTTAAATTCTAATTCTGCTATAAGTTTAGTTCTTTTTATAAACTGGAAGTATTATATGCGATTGATGCTTTGGATCATGATAAATCTTTTGAACTGCTGTTTTAAATTTCCTTCCACTTATTTCTCCAGCTAGGTTTGAATTAACATCAAATCGAGGAAAATTACTAGATGATATTTCTACACCGATTTTATGGTTTTCTGGGAAATAAATAGCGATAGAACCCAATTTGATCTTACATTCTATAATTTCATCAGGTTCAATAAATTTAGGACTGTTTAAATTCCCTTCTCGATAACGTACCCTAAGACCTGAATCAATTATATTAATACTCTTTTTGCCTTTAGGAAAAATATCAACAAGCTTAACCATAAAATCGGTATCTTTCACACTAGACGATACGTAGAGCACTACTTCAATCTCACCTATAACTTCTATACCTTTATTCAGGGTTTCACTCGTATATACTAACACATCATCTCTTTTTTCAATTTTTATCTGATTATGCGGTCCACTTAATAAAAATAAATTTCTCCCACCGTATGTGCAAACAGGATCAGATGGATCAAATTGGTAAGTGGTATAAGCTTCATTTTTTAACATCTTTTCAGATTGAGTATTTTCAAATATTAAACTTTTTCTTTTACCCTCGGAATGTAAATATAGTTTTAATTTTTCAGTTTTGGGTGGCCATTGATTAAATCCTCTCCATTTATTTTTATTTATTATAAAAATTTGTAAAGGGGGCAGA
>RDOE01000054.1 GCA_011364975.1 Promethearchaeota archaeon
TATTATTCCAAAACCTTCAACGGAAGAATGAATTACTTTTGTTCCTATAATGTCAACACCTTTATAAACAAATTTATCACCCGCCTTAAAGGGTACAATTTTTTCAAGCATATTCAGATGATAATCAGATACAAACTTTAGAGTGTCGTTTGTTGTAATGAGAGTTCCTTTCTTGTAATAATTATAATTTCTATCATTTAAACTTTCTCGAGAGGACTCAATAATAGCACTCAAATCGTTAAAGTGGTCGATATGGACATGAGTAACGATAAATAATTCAGTTTTGGTGGGATCTTCATGGTATTGATTAATTCTAACGATAGCTCCTGGACCGGGATCAATATGTGCTTGTATTCCATTAAATTTGAAAAGTATGCCTCCGGTTGCTCTATATTGAGTCCGGATATGGTGTCTCCCTCCACCAGATCCCAGGATTATTAATTCATCGTCAATCATAACTTCTTATTAAAAATAGTGAATATAGTAAAATTAAGTTTAATATTTACTTTTTTGAATTAAAGCTCTTGTTATGCACTTGAAGACCTCATCTACATTATATCCAGTTTTAGATGAAGTTTTGATATAGTCAAACATGTTAAAGGTACTTTTTATATTTAAGGCAGATTCATCATCAATGGCTATAGCATCCTCAAGATCATATTTTGTTCCAACCAATAAGATAGGTAAGTTCATGTCATGTAATCTAACGATATTGACCCAGTCAAGTATTCCTTGAATTTTTGGTAATCTTGTTAGGTCAATTAGTAATAAAGCCGCTCGAGAACCCATTATGAAACTATCAAGTAGATGACGGAAACGTTCTTGGCCTCCCAAATCCCATAATTGGAGTGAACATTTTGCATTATCAAACTCTACTTCCTTAAGAAAAAAATCTACTCCGATAGTCGCTATTGTGGAATCATCAAAAACTCTATTCACAAATCTCCGGAGTAATGTAGTTTTACCTACGCCTCCATCTCCAGCAACAATTATCTTAAATACGAAATTTTTTTTCTGAGTCTTCAACAGCCTATTATCCATCCTATGTTAAATAATAAGAATTTAGCTTTTTACTTTATTATTTTATATATAAGATCTTAACCATTCAAAAGAGATGTTATAATTTTGTCTATTTGATCCATTATTGGTTTTAAAGGGGATTTAAGTGTATTTTGAAGAGCTATCTTTGAAATCTCTGTATCCTTTTTATTCAAGAGAGTTTTTATGACCTTTTTTGAGATTTCTTCAGCTTTTTTGCCTAATTCTCCTAACTTTTTATGAGAATCATTGTCTTTATTAAATTTTTCAATTGGAAGCTCAAAAGGTAGTTTAAAAATGTGCCTAGAACTTTTCTTTATTCGAACTTGATTTGTAATCATATCAGCATTTAATATAGCTGATAAATAATAAGCCTCATCAATATTTTCCGTAGCATAGAAACTTAAATCCCCTGTTACCAGGAAATTTCCTTGGATAACAGCACTATTTAAGATTGAACCAGAATTATTATATACAACTTTTAAATTTGATAATTGATGTTGGTTAATTAATTTAGACCATCTATTAAGATTATCCATAAGTGAAGTATGCTTAGTGGTGTCTTTTTTATACCTCAGGTATACCTTATTGACTTTATCATAAAAAAGTTTTGCATGTTCCTTTAATCCATTATAATCATATTCAAGGGTAGTTTTTTTAAGAGGTAAGAAGATTTCATAATAATCATAAACATAAAATTTTACTAATTCAGTACTTTTGATAGCTTTAAATATATAATCCTTTTCTATAAGCTCTGTTGTAAAAAATTTCTTATTCCAAGGTTGTTTTGCTCTTTTAAAAATCCGATCATCACACATTATTTGATATAAATCAGTACCTACGTTTTCATATTTAACAAAAATAAGACTCCTTGGATTTAAATCAGCACCTTTGTGAAAAAGATTCTTATAATAACTTTCCCTAAGTGGTATTAATTTCTGTAGCTTTTCTTTTTCAATAATTTTTTTAACAAAAGTCTTTGACCCCCTCTTTTCAATTGAATAAGGAACATATGTAGTAATAGCATTTTCTATCAAATCTATTGAATCAAAGTATGTAATATTTTGTAGATTATTATTATTTAATGAAAACTGATTGACTGGAATTTCTAGATTATCTAGAATGAGATCATCTGAAGATTTTTGAGCAAATAAACAAATAAAATCAATATTAAAACTCTTTTTTATGGTGGTACTAAATTTCCATATTTTAAGATTTTTAAAACCTTTAAATGATCTAAAACGCGCAGCATGTGAACCGTTCAATACACCTTCAGTAATTACAAAAAAGATGTAACCATTTACTTTCATGAACTTACTTTTAGCTTGATAAAAAAATAATGAAGCAATTTCAATATTTAATATGTTTTTTGGATAAGGCTTAATCCCTAATTTATCTGATAATAATTTTATATCATTTTGTTGTTTAATGGATTCAATTTCACGTAAAGTATACCAAGGTGGATTTCCGATTATTAAGTCAAAATTTTTTGGCAATAAGCTATCATTTCCTAACAAAAAGTCATGAATCTTGAAATTATTCTTTAAAAGGGCGAAATTTAATCCAGAAAAAAATAATATATTTAATTTTGTTAAATATAGTGAAATAGGATTAAGATCAAAGCCATAGATACCTTTAATCGCTCTCATTTTACTACCATGATTGTTATTCGATTCATTAATCTTTTTAATTATTTCTATTAGAAAATTACCTGAACCACAACAAGGATCTAATACTTTATCTCCAAACTTATAGATTGCATCTACCATCTTCTTTACTAAAAATGGGGGTGTATAAAACTCTCCAGAAGTATGTCTAATTTGAGGACTTAGAATTCCTTGAAATGCCACATCAAGCTTATATTCTGGAGGACAATCATATTTGATAATTTGAGTTTCTATAAGCTCCATCAAGTATTCCGAGAAATCTGATTCTATTTTATCAAGTAAATCGATAAAAGGACTAAAGTAGGAGATTTCGTTTTCAAAATTAAACTCAAATTCTTTTTTCATTAACTCATTTACATTAGATAGATACCTTGTTGAAAAATGGAGAATTTTAACTTCTTCTCTGTTATTTAAAATATATTTAAGTATAAATGAAATCGAGATGAGAAAGATAATTCCATAGGAGATATATAAGCGTATGTTTGTGTTTTCTTTCCCATATAATTTAATATAAATGTCTTTCCATTTGTTATAATTTGAATTGTTTTCTATTAATTTTTCATTAAAGTAATCTTCAAGAAAATCAATTTCTTTTTCAAAATTAATTGAAAAATCTTTCATGGTTTAATATTATGAATTCTAATAATTAGGTAATAGATTATTGAAGTAAAATATATTAGATATTTAAGGAATTAATCTTTAAATATAAATTTAATAGACTAATAATATATTATAAATTTCAAACCATTTAATATAGAAAAATTGCTTTCATTTTGACTACAACCGATATAAAGCTTTCAAAAGACTTAGAAAAAGGCATTCATTTCTCATGTTTAATGTGTGGAACTTGTTGCCGAGGATTAGATGAAGGAGAGGTTTATTTATACGATGAGGATATAAAATTATTAGCGAATCATTTGAACTTCAAAGGTTTTGAAGGATTAAAAGAATTTGCGAAAAAATATCTTAAAGTTATAAATGATTCCTTTTTATGGAAAGAACCAGGAGCAGAACGAAAAAGAACTTATAGATTTAAAACCCTCGCTTTCAGATTTACTGGAGATGATGATCATTGTCACTTTTTGAAAGATAATATGTGTTCTATACACGAAGCAAGACCTTTTCAATGCCGCTGTTTTCCATTTTGGCAAATGATGATTTCAAACCGTTCAAACTTTACTAATTATTCAAAAAAGTGTCCTGGTTTAAGAGAATTAAAGGGTAATTTTTATTCCAAAGAAAACATAGTTGAATGGGCTCGAGCTGAACGAAAGTTGGAGTTAAACTACTTTTTAAAGATGAAAGCAAATGGATTTGACATATTAAAATTATATCCGTTCTTACCAAAACAATTGCTCGAGAATGGGGATTAGTAGATTATATATTATAAGAATATCCCCTTTTTACAAAAGCAAGGTTAATCTGTCCTATACTTTCTAGAAATCCTAAGAAGGTTGCGAACTGAGAAAATAACTCAAAAAATATTAAGTGGAGATTATATATTTGACCATTAAGAAATCATAAAATACGAGTTCAAAAGCTAATTATCAAAATAGATTATTTTTAGCAAGAGAAAAGATTATTTCATTTAATTTTTTAGTTATAATTAATAAGTACAAGATTTTATAATAATCATAAATTTACGATAAATTCGAAAGTTTAAGAGGTATTATTTTTGAAGATTGGATTGTTTGTCTGCAATTGTGGTAAAAATATAAGCGGAACAATTGATACAGACAAAATTATTGAATATTTTAAGAAAAATTCAGAATTACATGTAATAGGAGATCAATATTTATGTTCAGAAACAGGATTAACTAAGATTTCTGACGAGATCAAGGAAAAAAAGATTGACCGCGTTGTGATTGCTGCTTGTTCATTTAAACTACATGGGCAATTATTTAGAAAAACAATTGAAAAAGCGGGAATAAATAGATTTCTTATTTCTTTTGCAAATATTAGGGAACAAAATTCATGGGTTCATAGTGAGGAACCAGAAAAAGCGACTTTAAAAGCTATAGATCAGATAAATATGGCAATAGAACAAGTGAAACTATTAGAGCCATTAGATGTGAAGTATGCTAAAATAACACCTGCCACTCTTATAATAGGGGGAGGGATCGCTGGTATTAAAGCCGCATTAGTAATTGCTGATGCGGGGTATAAAGTCTATTTAGTAGAGAGGGATTTGACAATTGGGGGTCACATGGCTCTATTTGATAAAACTTTTCCAACTCTTGATTGTAGTATTTGTATATTGGGCCCACTTATGAGTGAAGTGAAAGATCACCCTAATATCGAATTATTTACCAATTCTGAAGTTGAGACGGTTGAGGGATATGTAGGTAATTTTGAAGTTGAAGTCTTAACTAAACCTCGCTTTATTGTGGAAGAGAATTGTGTTGGATGCGTTGATATATGTCGAGAAGTTTGTCCTATTGACGTAGAAAATACTTTTTACCCAAGGAAAGCTATTGATATACCTTATCCCCAAGCAATTCCACTTTTTCCTAATATTTTAGAAGAATATTGTATTGGATGTAAAGCATGTGCTCAAGCATGTGATCGAGATGCTATTGATTTTGATCAGGATATTAAGAAGACTTATTTAAACGTTGGCAATATAATTGTAGCTACTGGTCTCAAAACGTTTGATCCATCTTTGTTGGGAGAACTAAATTATGAAAAGTATTCCGATGTAATAACCACTTTACAAATGGAACGTTTATTGAACAATGATGGTCCAACTCATGGAAAAGTGGTAAAACCTTCTAATGGAAGGCTCCCAAAAAAGGTATCTTTTATTTTGTGTGTTGGTTCAAGAAATAAAGCTATTCATCATGATTATTGTAGCCAAGTATGTTGTAATGCAGCAATTAAGCAAGCGATACTGCTGAAAAAGGAACATCCTGAAACTAAAGTTAATATTTATTATAACGATATACGAGCAATGGGGAAAAATTGTGAAGAATTCTATAATAGAGCCCAAGAGTCTTTCGGGATTAGGTTTATTAAGAGTAGTATCTCCGCAATTTTAAAAGATGATTTATCTGAGGAAGCTGAATTACTTATAAGGGGAGAAGATGTTATTGAAGGTAAGCTTTTTGAAAATAAAACAGATCTAGTAATATTAGCAGTAGGAATTGAACCTGCAGAGGGTACAGACAATCTGAGTCAAATTTTAAACATTTCTCAAGATTCATATGGATTTTTATTAGAAAAACATTTGAAAATGCGGCCCTCAGAATCTTCTGTGAATGGTATTTTTCTTGCAGGTGTGATACAAGGCCCCAAGGATATTCCAAATAGTATTGCTCAAGCTGAAAGTGCTGCAGCTAAAGCCATCGCTCAAATTGCTAAAGGAGAGGTTGAATTAGATCCACATTTAGTCCAATTTAATGAAAAATTATGTGATTTATGTAGACTCTGTGAAAATATATGCATCTATAATGCCCTAAAAATTGAGGATAATAAACTGAATATTATCCAAGCTAACTGCACTGGTTGTGGTGCATGTGCTGCAATGTGTCATAGTGATGCATTATCTATTCCAGGGTTTACCAAAAAACAAATTAGGGCTCAATTAGAAACGATTACTAAGAGAAAGAGTGAATCTCCATTAATTGTGGCATTTCTTTGTAATTGGTGTTCATATATGGGAGCTGATCTTGCTGGCACTAGTAAAATTATCTATCCTACAAATGTAAGAGCGATTCATGTAATGTGCACTGCGATGTTAAACCCTAGTTTAGTATTTGAAGCCTTATTTAATGGAGCTGATGGAGTTTTAATTGCAGGATGTCATCCCCAAGATTGTCATTATGATACGGGATTTATTCAAGCAACCATTCGCTTTGAAAGTATTAGGGAAATGCTTATTGAAGCAGGTATTAATGAAAATCGGGTACGGATAGAAAGCATATCTGCGGGAGAGGGAGAAAAGTATGCTAAAGTGGTAAATGAATTCAAATCTCAGATAGAATCACTTGGAACAATTAAACCTGGTGAATATGCTAAGGTTGTAAAACCTGCTGAAAAGGAACCCAAAATAAAAGCTAAAATAGATGAATTATAAAACGATCATATAATTATCATTCACAACTATAATTTTTTACCCACATTAAGATACTTTTGTTAGATTTAAAGTTATGATCATAATTTAAAGATTCCATAAATAATATCAATATTAATTCTTTCTTTTATTCTAATAAAAAGAATATAAAACTTACTAGAGTTACAATGAGGATTAGAGCAATAACAATAGGACAAAAGATTCCATATTTAATCGATAATAAAAATTTTGAACTCAATCTTGAAAGTAATCTTCAGAAATTTAACCATTTCAACAATGATTTGACTGAACGATTCAAAGACATTAATATTGATGTTCAAACAAAACGATTGTGTTCCCAACCAATTTTGTCTTATGATCAACAATTATATGAGAAAAATTTAAATGAAACTCTAAATAAAATTCATGAACAACTTGCTATTGTAGAAAATCTAATTCTTAATCATGGAATTGATTACTTTGCATCTTGTGCTGTTTTAGCAGATGAGCAAATATTAAAGTATGGAGTTTATGAAAAATTATTACTAAATGAGGTGCCTCAATTCATTAAAAAAAGAGACGCTTTTTTCACTTCTCTTCATGTAGCTTCAAGTGAAAATGGAATTAATTTATCTGCACTCCGTTCAGGAGCTAAAATAATAAAAAACTTATCAGAACCAGATCCATTCAAAAATTTAAATTTTTGCGTTAGTTCAAATATTTCTCCCGATACCCCATTTTTCCCTGCTGCATATCATATGTTGGAAAAACCTGCTTTTTCAATTGCTTTAGAAATGGCAGATGAAGTAATTAAAGTGTTTGAAGCATCAAAGAATGTTCATGAAGCCCAAATCAAATTAAGAGAGCATTTTGAACAAATATATGAGAATTTAGTCAATATCTGTGAAATCGTCGCAAAAACTCACAATATAGAATTCCACGGTATCGATTTCTCTCCAGCACCATATCCCTTGATTGAAAAAAGTATAGGTAAGGCTATCGAAATGTTAAATTATGAATATTTCGGAGCTCATGGTTCATTACTGGGAGTTGCTTTAATTAAAAATGCGATCCCTAAGAAGGATAAAATAATAGGGTTTTCTGGTTTTATGCCCTCTGTGTTAGAAGATTTTGTAATCGCAAAAAATTTAGCTGAAAACAACTTTAACCTAGACACGTTATTACTTTATGCAACTATGTGCGGAACTGGATTAGATTGCGTTCCATTACCAGGAGATATCACTGAAAAAGAATTATTTTACATATTATTAGATATTTGTACCATCTCATTGAGACTCAACAAACCATTAACAGCCCGATTGATGCCTATTCCGGGAAAAAAAGCTGGAGACGAAGTTAAATTTAATTTCGAATATTTTGCTCCATCGAAAGTTATGGAAATACGAAGGTTAAAAAATACAAAAACTAATGATATCTTTTCTCAAAAAATAAAAAATTTTAATTTTTTAAAGTAATTTAGAATTTCCTTAATTATCCTAACTAAGGGTAAATTTGATCTAGAACTTTTCTATTACCTTACCAGCAGGTAAGATTTCATAAAAAATCTCATCTTTTTCTTCAAACCTTTTAACGCATTCAGCTTGAAGTAAAAAATCCATATTATATTGAAATACAGAATCTTCATTGATGATTTCTTCCTTTTTTAATATTTCAATTAACTTTTCTCTTGAAATTTTTTGCGATTCATTTACATATCTAAGCATTTCCCTTCTAATGGGATGATTTACAGCTTTTAGGTGTGTTGCGTGATCAACCATCTTATTTTCTCCCCTTTTTCACCCTTTTTTTACTTTTCACTTTAAATACTCGATAACTTTACCTGCTTGAGTGATTCGATAATAACAATTATCATTTTCCTTAATACTTTCAATACATAAAGCTTTCAAAAGAAAGTCAATGTTGTACCTAAATGTCGTAGGATCGTCCAAAAATCCTTTTCTCTTTAATTCTTCAAATAACTCCGATTCTAAAATTTGAGTAGAATGATGGATAATCTCTAGTATTTCTCTTCTTATTGGATGATTAACTGCTTTTAAATAAAGAGAATGATAATATTTTGTTCCTTCAAGCGTTTTATTATAATCCTCAATGGTTTTGAATTCTGAATTGTTATCATTATCAAATTCTTCAGGCATAAATGGAAAAAATTATCTACTTTGAAAAACTTTTACTCTATAATCCATAATGTTTTAAATTCAAATATAATAAGATTAACTAAATTTGGGTTATTAGATTATCATGTCAATGCATAAATCTTTAAATATTGATGATATAAAAAAATTACTTGGAGCAGATGCAGATTCTCTTTTAAATCATACTTGTACAGGAATTCCTAAAGAAAATATCCATACTCCCGGGCCTGACTTTATTGATCGCGTTTGGGAACATTCCGACAGAAACAATATTGTATTGACTAATATGCACCGATTATTTAACCAAAGAGGCCGACTTGCGGGTACTGGTTACCTCTCTATTCTTCCCGTAGATCAGGGGATAGAACACACAGCTGGAGCGAGTTTTGCGGCTAATCCTAGATATTTTGATCCTGAAAATATTATTAAATTAGCGATAGATGGTGGATGCAATGCTGTAGCATCTACTCTAGGTGTATTAGGTTCCGTGAGTAGACGATATGCCCGAAAAATACCATTTCTTGTTAAACTCAATCATAATGAATTACTTTCCAAACCCGAAATATCTGATCAAACTATGTTTGCTAGTGTAGATCAAGCTTGGTCTATGGGTGCAGCAGCTGTTGGGTCAACAATCTACTTCGGGTCACAGGAATCTAGGCGCCAAATCCAAGAAACCTCAGAAGCGTTTAAATATGCTCACGAACTTGGCTTAGTGTGTGTATTATGGTGTTATTTAAGAAATCAAGAGGAATTTGTAAAAAATGGTAAGGATTATCACACTGCAAACGATTTAGAAAGTCAAGCAAATCATTTGGGTGCTACAATAGAAGCTGATATTATTAAACAAAAAATATCTACGACTAGTAGAGGATTCTTAGACCTTAATTTTGGTAAAACTGATAAACTAGTTTATGAAAAATTAGCAACTGATCATCCCCTGGAATGGAATAGATACCAATTAACTAATTGTTATATGGGTAGAGTTGGTTTGATCAATTCAGGAGGAGAATCTGGTAAGAATGACCTTGCTGATGCTGTAACAGCTGCTGTTATAAATAAACGGTCTGGTGGCATGGGTCTTATTTTAGGAAGAAAAGCATTCAAAAAAACCACATCAGAAGGGATTGCGATTCTTAATGCTGTTCAGGATGTGTATCTTAATAAAGATATTACAATTGCGTAAAATTTAAATCAATTTTCTAATTTTTTTTTATTATTTTTCCTTTTTGTGTTATTAAGATAATTAAAAATTGGGCTACAAAAATTAATTATATTACAGAACTTATACTTATCATAAGATAAATCAAGATTAAATACAAAATTAAATAAAGAGAAAAAAATGCCAAACTATTATCCAGATCCTAATAAAAATCCCTATCGAGTGTCTAGAGAACCTGTACGCCAACCAGTTGCTGAAAAAGTATCATCTACTAATGTAGACTTTGATACTCAGCGAATTTGCCCTTCATGTGGGAAACTTATTAAGATCAGTCATAACTTTTGTAAATTTTGTGGAGTAGATCTTAGTTCGATTCCCGCTTTAGGAGAATCTGATAAAACCTTAAAAGCATTATCTGTAGCTGCATTAACTGATTTAGATTACGAGGTTAGGAAGGATGCCATAGCCTCATTAGAAGAACTAGGGGGAAAAGAGATTTTAGGAGTATTTACTTATGTATTGTTAAATGATCTTCATGAGCTTGTAAGAAAAGAAGCCGCTGATAAGTTAGGGAATATTCATAATCCCATATCGCTAGATATATTAACTAAAGCTTTAAAAGATAAAAGCCCATTAGTAAGAAAAGCAGCAATCGAAGCTTTAAAGAAAATCAAAAAAATGAATAAACCCCCACAACCAGAACCATTAGCAAAAAAAGAAGAACAACCGAGAAAGCAAGAAATTAAACAAGAGCAACAAATTGAAGCTGAATCAAAGAATGAAGTTAATGATGATAATGAAGATGATGATAATGAGGATACTGCTCCACCCCTTAAAGAAATTGAACCTAGTGATGACGATATGTATAGGTTCTGAAATTATTTAATTTCATTTCAATTTTTTAATCAATTAACTATAAATTAATAAAAAAAGGTTAATCTAGATCACTCGGAATTTTAGGTAATTCACGTTTGGAAGCTGGTTTTTTCCCCTCACTATCATTTTTCTCTGATGGAAGCCTAGATTTCAGTACTTCTACAGCTTCCACAATGCCTTTCTTTTCATCGAAATAGACTCTAAATTTTTTGTTATCTAATTCCATTATTCCCTTTGGGAGGCTTTTAACCTCTTCCCAAACAGTGTCTACAATGCTTTCTCCAAAAATTTCAGTGACTTTAGAAACTGCACCATATAGGCTATATCCCAATATTAAGTTTTGCCTTTCATACCCTTTAGGAACTTCCATAATGAGTATTTTTTCCTTAATTTTTTCTTTCTCTTCTCGTGAAAGATCAGGTGAGCTTTTTACTGACGTAGATGAACTCAATCTTTTTTGTTTTTGCGCGCTAGATTTTTGCGTTTTCACGGGATGACTAACAGCAAATGAGGAGATTATAATATCGTTATTATTATCTTCAAAACCAGGAGAATAGTAATCTTCTTCTATTTGACTTAAATCTTCTTCTTTAGAAAGTCGTTCTACTTCTTTCATTCTTTCGCGTTCAATATTACGTATATAACGCATATCTGGAAGTCGCTCTTCTACTTCCATAGATTCAAGCTTAAACGCATTTAAGAATTCTTGAAGCTCATCTCCTTGATCAATTGAAACTATTTTACATCTATGATATCTTGAATCTTGGGTAAGCTCTTTTTGTAATTCTTGAGCAACTCGAGAACTTATGAATCTTTTCCTCACGGGAGATTTAGAGCCCTTCCAAATAAATATCCTTCGTAAATCTTCTCTTATAATTATTAAAACTTGCTCTGGATTTAGATGATTTTGAAGTTCTTCTTGCTTAATAGTTAATTGTGTCTTTTCACCTGTATTCTCAAGGTCATAAACTAAAAAATCTTCATACACTTTAGACATAGATTCTCCTCAACTTCAAAATCTATCTTTTTATTTTTTTTTAAAATGATTTTACCAAAATAGTCTTTTTTCGCAAATTTAAAATTTCCGAAAAAAATAATTGTACTAACCACAAGTCCAGTAAAGCGATTAAAACAATAAAAAAAATTTAAAAAATTTAAGAATTGCATTTTGATTTTAAATATTATCTAGTGTCGTGTAACACATTATCTACGGAAAGCACAAAACCTAACAAAATTCTGCGATCAGTTTTATTATCTAATATCTTTAATACATACGTATCTTTAAAATCAAAAATTCCACCTAAGAAAATATCCCTCCATTTATCCGCTTTCTCAATCTCTGCTACAACTTCCCCCGTCACAACGTCATAAATCTTGAAAGAAAATCCCATGAACTTTCCTTGAGCTCTAAACCATTGAGTTCCATCTGGAGCTTCAAGAAAAAAGACTGGTCGAAATAATGAAAGTATTTTTTTCTTAATCCGTGCTATTAACTCCCCATCAGGGGTCTTTAAATCTTGAGCCGCTCTTGCTGTGATAAGTTTTGCATGGATGGTTGCAACAACAGTACCATCAACTTCTTTTAATTCCACTCTCTTTCTTATACTCAATATTATCCGATGCATCTTTCCTATAATCTGATTATTTTCATCAAGAATGTCGCCAGAACCCCAATCCCAATACTTCTCTTTCAAAATATAATAATTCCGGTTTATATCAAACAATCCCAGGCCTTTAGTAGTAGGGATTGTTGCTTGAGAACTTGGTGGAGTGGCTGATAAAAGACTTACTTTTTCAGTCTGTTCCAGAATCTCACTTCCACAGTTTTGACAGAACTTCTGAATTGAATCCTTAAGTTCAGCCCCACAATTTGAACAAAAATTAGGTATCGTATTCACCTACAGTTATGATTTAACTTTAATCAAAACAAGTAAACATCTGCTTATAAATTTAATTCATAGATAAGATACTAAAAAAAGAATATAAAAAAATGATTTAGGAGATTTTATTATCTATTCTCTTCTTTTTCATGATGGAGCATTAAAACTATGCCTAAAACTAACATTGCTGAATCATCATCTAAGTCAGGATTCATTTTCACGCCATAAGTACCTTTTAAAAGGCTTTTAAACAACTTCTTATGAATCTCGGCAACTTCCTTACCATCTTTTAAAATCTTAAATTTTAAGGTGAAAATATTCCCCTTCATCGTAAACACTTGGTTTTCATTAGGATCTTCAAACCAATAACTAGGTTTAATGGCAACTAGTTTTCTTTTGAGCTGTCCAAGATATTGATTTTCATCCTGCTCGCCACCTTTGTAAAATTTGTAGGTAGATCGTAGTGAAATAACCTTTTCATGAACGGTTAATACAGGATTTTCATTAAGATCTCTAATTCGGTAAGTATTACCAATTTTTATTAGTTTTCCCCTGAAGCTTCCAATGACTTCTTTATCTAAGTTCATAATTGTACCTTTATCTGTTAAAGAAATCATTTTTTCTTGAAGAATAAATTCTCTAGTTTTTTCTAATACTGACATCTTCTACACTTCCTTATGATTTTTAAACCGTTTCTGGTATAAAATTATTAAATATTTTATTTAACAATTTTAAACTAATAATCAACTTCAGCTATAAAAATGTTTTTACCCTTTTATGATTCAATTTTATTCTAGATTTTTATAATGAGGACAGAAAGATTAAATAATTTAGAATGTGATTACTAAATTAAACTAAATAAAGCATGGTAATTATAAATGACAATTTTATTTACAGCTGAGGGTCATTTTCGAGAAGGATCTATAGGGAAAAAGTGGCAATTTGAAATGGAGTTAGGTAAAATTATACTAACCGATACAGAATTAAATTTAATGAAGAAATCTAATATTTCTCTTACAGATTTAGGTACTTCTGTTGATAATTATAAAGAAGGATTTAAAATCCCCTTAGAAAATATAAAAAAAGCCTATAGTATACAAAATAGAAAAATTTATGTAGTAGTTGTGGAAACGAGAGATAATCATCTTTTCACAATCACTATGGCGGGGCATAGAAATCCCGCAAGAGTTGAAAGTATTAAGTTAAGTGAATTAATTAATACTGCAATTTTAGCTAATTTAGATGTGTTAAAAGAAACGTCTTCTCCTCAAACTCATTTTCAAAAAAGAGATAATATCCTTGTTTGTGAATATTGTGGAGAGAAAAATAATCCTGGAGCTAGCTTTTGTAAGAATTGTGGTAAAAAAATAAATTGATCATATTATCTTAATCAATCAACGTCGACGATGTGGAGCCCCAAAAGGTCCAGGAATTCTACCCCTACGATATGGCCTTGGAAAAATTGGACCAGGACCTACCATAGGACCCATTCCCCCTGTATCGTGGAGTACATTATCTATACTTAAAACAAAACCCACTAAAATACGCCTATCTGTCTCGTTATCCAAAATTTTTAAAGCATATGTATCAGCAAAGTCAAATAAACCTCTTAAAAAGACATCTCGCCATCTATCAGCTTTTTCAATCTCAGCTACAAGCTTACGAGTTCCTACTTCGTAAACCTTAAACGACCATCCCATGAAGTTTCCTTCCGCCTCATACCATCGATTTCCAAAAGGATCTTCAAGATAAAAAACATGTCGAAAAAAAGTTAGTATTTTCCTTTTTATGCGAGCAATCATATTTCCTTGAGGATCTTTAAGATCCTGGGCACCGCGCGCTGAGACGATTTTACTATGTATTGTTGCAAGAATCGTCCCATCTAATTCCTGGAGCTCTACTCGACGACGAATTGAAAAAATTATTCTATTCATTCTACCAATAAGTTGACCATTCTCATCCATAATATCTCCAAAACCTAGATCGAACCACCGTTCCTTAATTAAGTAGTAATTGCGATTAATATCAAATAAACCACCTTTAAGTTGACTCGATGAAGATGGTTGAGCGACTTTTTGTGGTTCATGGGTTAAACTTGAGGTTTTTTGAGCATTGTATAACTCTGTACCACATTCTTCACAATATCGTTGTTCTGGGTTAACTTTTGCTCCACAATTTGGACAATCATTCATAATTATAAACTTATTAAACAATAAAATTAGTATTATTCTGTTAAACCACAATAGTCTATATTAACTAATAAATTTACGTTCTTGTGGTCTGTAATAGTTAGAGTTTAAAGTAATGTTTTAATTAGAGAATGATTTTAACTATTATATATTAGTAAAAAAAGGACTTCTAAACTTGTTTAATGTCATCAATTCCTAAATTATTAAAACTAAAAGATTATATAACTTTAATCGGAACTACTATAGGTCTAATCGCTTTAATTGCAGGTAGCTTAGGAACTAGAGGTTCTATATCATTTGGTTTTTTTCTTACATCAATTTGTTTAGGAACTGACTTGATTGATGGATATATCGCACGAAAAACGGGCACTGTAAATGAGATGGGAAAAGAACTCGATTCATTAAGTGATTCAATAACATTTGGGATTGTTCCAGCAGTATTAACTTACTTAGCTTTTCGGACAGGTCAAATTTTTGATTTTATTTTAATTATTGGGTGTATAATTTTTGCTTTAGGAGCGTTGTTAAGGTTAGCGAGATTTAATTTGTCTATTGATACAGGTTATGTCGGAGTTCCAACTCCGTTAAGTGCTCTATTAGTGATAATGTATTATTTTTCTAATTATTATTATGTTATTGCAGTAGGAGATATCTATGCTCCATTTTTAGATCTCGCTTACTATTTCATCCCATTTGGATTGATATTATTAGGATGGATGAATATTACTACTTTCATTAAATTTAGTGAAAAAAGCAAAATGACTTATATTATAGTAATAATTATTGCACCTTTAAGCCCAATATTCGGCATTATTGGGGTTTCTAATCCATCGCCTATTCTTTCTTTAATAATTTCTTTATTTTTTATACTTACATTCTTTGGTTTTATCCTTTGGACATTTATCAGATCCTTGTTAAAGTATATTACGGAAAAAGAGAGCAAAAACTAAATTACATACCCTTTATAATAATTTAGTCTTCCATTCAGTGATACTTTCTCTAATGTGATTAATATCTAATTCACTTAATGTACTTATCTGATTCCTATATTGATTAATTTTACTTCTGATTTTATGTAAAGTGACTGAAAATCCTTTCTTTTCTAAAATTAACTCTGAGATTTTGTCTAATTCTTCACTAAATTCTTCTCCCTTCATGTTAGATAATTTTTTTAATAAACTATTAAAGGCATTATCAATTTCCAAACCTACGGTGTCATCCGATGCAGGGATTATTTTAGATGTAAAGCTAATCTGCTCTTTTAGTTCTTCTGCTAAATTTGGAATTATCTCTGAAGGTTCTAAACTCTTTGAAGTGGGCATTTCAACTATTTGTTTCTTAGTTTCGTCCTTTAAACTTTTATTAAGGATATTTTCTTTTATTTCTGGTTTTTTCGCTCCAGTAAAAGAATTAATAGCTTTTACAGGCTTAAAATCCTTCTGAAATTCGGTTTCTTTAGCCGGAGATGATGTACTAATCGATTTTGGAGTTTCAAGTAAATCAGTGCTAGCATTATTCCATAAACCCTTAGTTATTGGGTCTAATAATTTAACTAGCGGTAGATAGTTAGTCTCGAATCCAACAAAATCTTGTAGTGTATTAGAACTAGACTCTTGCATTGTTCCTAAGAGAATATGATGATTATCGTTTATTAGAATAATAATGTTATCATTTAATAATGTTCGATATTCAAGATTTTTGATTTCTTTATATTTTTTTACTAAACTATTTGTGTGAGCTTCTGAAGAAACAATTTTTACCTTTAGAGTATTAGGTTTCGTTTCAAAATCCTCAATGTTTAAATGCTCCTCTAATTTTGGAACAACAAGCAACACTTCATTAACAGAATTGGACATTATATTTTTAATAGATTCATTCACTCGTGATACACTATTAATATTTACTAAATTCTCGAATTGGAGTGTTATTTCTGATGTTATCGCTTTAAAATAATTCTTCATAGCTTTTTCTATAGGGTGGTTTAAAGCGGTAACAGAATCTACTGAATTTTTAATTATAGCGTCAATGTTCTCCAATATTATCTTTTCAAATTCTTCAAGATCTACTGAAAGACCGTCTTTTTTATCTTTCACAATTTCCATAATTTTGTTAACACTATTTTCAAAACCATTAAGCATATTTAGAAGAAGCATTTTAAAGTCATTTCTGAGTTGAAATATTGAGTTAATTATATTTTTCAAAGATTCTATCGTAGTAGTAAATTCCTTTTCTATTTTGTTGTGCAATTCTCCAATAGAATCTTCCATCATTTTCTCAAATTGATCTTGGAACACTTGTTCTATGATATATTTGACTTCACTTTCATACTTTTTCAACTCTAATAATTCAATTTTTTCTATAATTTCCTTCTTGATATTTGTTGTTAACTTGATTATCATTTTAAAATGAGTTTGAGTTATTGCTTTTATCGATTGATTGAGTTCATTAAATATATTCGTTATCAGGTTAAGATTTTCCATACCATATACAATATCATCTATCTCCTGTTTTTGAATCAAAACATCTTCTTGATAATCATTTCTTACTTCATGAGTTTTGTCAAATAATGAATCCAACTCAATGATTGTATTTTCACGTAATGCTTTTTCTAAAGAATTTTTCAATAACAACCGTAATTGTTTCTTAATATTATCTAAATTGGCATTAATATTCGCATAATATTTAGTAATTGGATTAAAAGGTGGTATTGCTAAATATTGAGATAAACCTCCCTTCTTCTGGGGTGGAATTGGAACTAAAAGTCCAATTTCAACCAATTCGTCTAGGGCTGCTTTAAAATTGTCTGGAGATATATTTGACACTATTGAATATAATTCGAATGATGATAATGGTGTACGCCCTAAACTTTTAAGATACATTTTTATAGCGAATTCTGAAAGCTGAATTTGGTTTAGTAATTCCTCCATTTTATTCCACCGTGCAAATCTTTAATGATTACTGATTATTCATTTTAAATAATAAGTAATATAAGTATTTATTTTTTAAATTTTGTATGGTAAAAATATTTAAAGAAAAATAATCTTTAACATAATTATTAGCTGGAGATGTTATAAATCTTAATATGAGCCATTTTGAAGATGTGTTTTTTTATTTAGATCTTGCTAAAGATATTTTAAAAAAAAAGGAGTTAAGTAAAGCTATAGAATATTATATCTCTGAAAAAAATAAGAGTAATATTCAAGGACATTATGGATTTTTACTTTTTCAACAACAAGGGAATCCTATCTTCATCACTGACAAAAAAGACTCGAATATTATCATTAACGCAATAGAGGAAAATTGGAAAACTCGTCCGAAGAAGGAATCATTTTTTGAAAATGGATTATTCTATATTTTTTCTTATATTGCTGAAACAGTAAGAAAAAAGTCACAATTTAATAGAATTATTATTATTACAGACACTCCTAGTGATTTATCTGAAGATTATACGGAAGCGTTATTTGGTTTAGTCTCAAAAATCAAAACATTTCCAACTTTTATTGATATTGTAAGAATATCCGAGGGACAACGTTTTTTTACTGATGATGTTAAACTAAATATTTTAGCAAATGACACAAAAGGAGGAATTTTTTATGTTTCAGATAAAAAAGAATTCTTACCCCTTATAAAAAAATTAGTCAAATCAAAACAATTGATTAGTACCTTCGAGGAGAAACCTGATAAGATTAAGATAAATAAAGAGGATTACTTCTTTTATTCTCACCTTGCTAAAAAACTAAAACCAATTGGATCAGACGAAGTCGGATTAAGATGTTCTTTATGTAAAGAAGAGATTTGCCCTGTGTGTATGGAAATAGGAGACAAACCGGTCATTTGCGAAGAATGTAAAACTCCCTTTCATAATTGTTGTATTACAAATTATACAATACAATATAATATTGGAATTCCCCACATATTTCGTTGTCCTAAATGTGATATTTTACTACAAATTGAACAAGATGAAATCGTTCAACCATTTAATAGTGAAGAGCAATCAGTTTATGATTATCTTGAGAAAGAAAGAACCCCAAAATCAATCCCAGTAAGAGATACAGAAAAAATAGAAATAAAGCAGCAAATTAGTAATGAAACTAGTTTAGATGTTAAAACACCATCTAGAACCACAGAAAATGGCACAAATCTCCAAAAGCCTAACACCATACGAATTGGTGGTTTCTTTGGGAAAGTTTATACAGTCAGAAAAGACGGAAATAGGTTAATATATGAAAAAACAGATAAATCCTTCACATTTAATGATAATTTAGAAGAAAAGAATGATTTACCTAAAAATGGCCAACGAATTGTTCAAGAAAATCAAAATGTACCTCAGATATGGAAACCATCGCAGAATAAAAATGAACAAGTGGAAGATAGAGATAAATACCTTTTTATTATATGCCCAGAATGTGGTAAACAGGTTAAAAATCAAATTCAAGGTATCAATAAATGTCCAAAATGTGGGTTTAAATTTTCGAATTAAACTATTTGTATTCATAGTCTTTTTGATAAAAATAATGTAAGAACAGAAACATCAATAAAAATAAATAAAAATTCTCTTATTATTTTATATAAATTAACTTAACTTGCATTAAGCGATTTTAATTTTATTTCGGTGTAGGGATGTTTCGAAGATCAACAATTAATTCAGAAGAGTTTATTTTTTATCTTGATTTGGAAGGGGAATTTATAAAAAAGAAGAATATAGTTAAAAGTCTACATAATTTCGTTAAAGAAAAAGAAAGATTTAATAGCTCAACAAGTTATGGAGTAGTACTTTTCCAAGCTGATGATAATCCTATCACTATCTATAATGAGAAAGATGCTGAGGAAATTAGTAACATTGTTAATGAAAAATGGGATACTAGAGAAAAGACCGAGAGTTATTTTGAAAATGGGTTATTTGAGGTCTTATCATATATTTTTCTAAAAAGCAGAGAAGCAAGAAAAAATTACAGAGTAATTGTGATTTCAGATACACCTAGTAACTTATCAGAAGAATATCATAATGCCTTGTATGATTTACTTTTAAAGGCAAGATATTTTAACACGTTCATTGATATCGTACGACTGGGAGATGATAAATTCTATGAAGATGATGTTAAACTTAAAGTTATTACAAGTGAAACTCATGGTGGGGTTTTTTATTGTAATGAGCCTCGTTTATTTCAAGATATTTTAATATCGTTAGTACAAAATAAATCTGAATTCACAGTAATCCAACCTGATGAACAAAACCCGATACTTAAAGAGGATAAAATATTTTACGAGAAATTAGCAGTTGATTTAATATCATTAGATTCCAATGATGAAGAAGTTTGTGATATCTGTGAAAGAGAAATGTGTCCCATCTGTGAAGCTTACTCTGATGAAGTGCATAAATGTTTTAATTGTAATGCTAAATACCATGCATGTTGTGCAGCAGAATATTCAATCGCTAATCCTGTCGGATTTAAACATCTATTCAGATGCATTCAATGTGACACTTTACTAAAATTAGAGGAGGATTTTGTTGAACTTATCTATAAAGAAGAACATGATCAAGATATTGAAGAAATTCAAGAAGAGAAGCCCATACGTGAAATTATTAATGAAGACACTTCCCTTGAAGATTTAGAGGAGGAAGAGGAGGAAGAGGAGGAATTCGAGGAATTAAGTAAACAAGAAATTCCTAAGATTGAACCAGAGGAAATGCAATTAGAAGAAATAAAGATAGATTTACCTAATCTTCGGAAACCACCTAGTTTGAAACTATCATCTCCGACTCCAACACAACAAGAAGAACTCCTCGAGAAGAAAGTTAAGATAGGGGGATATTTTGGTCAAGAAATAACAGTTAAAACGAAAACTGGTAATAATGTTTCTAGTTTGAATACTCATGAAGCCCTTATATCCTTAGCAGGCAGCACTAATCAAGTAAAAGAAAAAATCTCTATAACATCTTTAAAACCACCAAAAAAAACAACTATAAAATTATGTAAAATCTGTGGTACCACTTTAAGTAATATTAACAAATGTCCAATATGTGGTGCTAAGGTGGATTAATTAGAAAAATCTCTAATG
>RDOE01000055.1 GCA_011364975.1 Promethearchaeota archaeon
CATAATAATCTATGTTTATATTATCTATTAAACATCATCAAAATCAAAATAGTATAGGTTAGTAATCCTTTCAATATATATAGAGTGATTTATTTATACTCTTAATTAGTATAAAAAATAATTTCATTTAAAACATATATTTGTAAGGTGAGAATATGGAATATGAAACTGTTATATATGAATCTTCTAAAAAGATAGGGTATATTACTCTTAATAGACCGGAAAAACATAACGCGTTAAGTTATCAACTCTTAGATGATCTTGATGCTGTGCTTGATGAAGCTGAAGCAGATGAGAAAGCACGGGTAATCATATTAAAAGCCAATGGCAAAAGTTTTTGTTCAGGATTTGATTTAAAAGGATCGTATTATCTAACTCCTCCAGAGGGGGGATGGAAATATAAAAATTCCTACGATATCTTAAATAAAAAAATTTATGCTAAATATTTACGGCTTTTTAATTTTCCTAAACCTACTATTGCTCAAGTTCACGGGTACTGTACTGATGCGGGATGTTATTTACAACTTCTGTGTGATATTTCTGTCGCTGCGGAAGATGCCATCTTTGGACATCCAGCACAAAGATGGGGGGGAGCACAAAGTATGCCCTTATGGCAATTTTATCTGGGAGTCAAAAAAGCACGGTATCTCTTAATGACTGGAAGAACTATAAATGGAATCGAGGCTGAGAAAATAGGATTAATTAGTTTAAGCGTGCCAAAAGAACAACTCGAAGAAGAAGTTAATAAAATTGCACAAGAAATTTCTGAAATACCTCCAGATGGTGCTTTACACAATAAGATTTGTCTAAACACAGACCTTAAAATTAGAGGATTAGATGCTTTATTTGATTACTATGGACAAATGAACCGCTATACTAGGTTTGTTTTACGGAAATAAATTTATTAAATGTGGATTTTTCTTTTTTTCTTTAATTTAATTGGATAACTTTCCTTGCTATTATTGGATCTCTCATTTTAAATAAGGGAACTCCAACACCATAGGTCGTAACTTTATTGGGAATTCGAATTTTTATCCAAATATAATCTTGAGGTAGGTCTGCTTTTTCGGTATGTTTTAAGTATTTTGAAAATATTATTCTAGCCTTGTCATTATCCTTTGCTAAAATCTCAGCATCAGTTGTAAAGTGTATTTCCGCGGGTGGTGCTGGGATAAGTTTATGGAAGAAATTCTTTCTTATTGGAATGGTCACGGCTACATGACTATTATTTCTGATATTATTTGCTTTAAGAGTATTTTCTCCTGTTTGGCAGATTATTATGTTACCATCACTTTGATAAACTAAAACCGAGCTATAAGGGATATTATCTTTATCAGTGGTACTTAAAACTAACCACAAATTTTCCTTTATTATTGTCCTTACTTTTTTAGGCAAATTTTTCAAAAAGACTCATCTTATTTATAATTTTAGGTGACTTTATTCTATAGATTAAATTTATTTTAAAATTTCATTAGGTTTTCTTAATTCAATACGCATCCATATGGGTAAAGTTGCAATAATGACTTTTAAAATTTCATATGAATTAGTAAAATCAGTTAACTTTATTATTTCTTCAACATCCTCAACAGAATAGGTCATTCTTAATTGTTTTTTTAGAAAGCGGGGTAAGAGTTTTTTATTAAGAAACGTTTCGTCTTTTAGATTGTGTTTTAACGCTTTTTTAAATTGTTCTTTATCATAGTTCTTGTATGTTTCAAACAAAACTGCTTTACAATTTGGCTTTAAAATCCGATAAATTTCATTCAATGACTCTTTAGGCTGATTCCAAAGATAAAAACTGCCAGTACAGGTTATTAGATCGAAAAAATCCTTTTCATATATGGTAGAGTTTATGTTTCCTTGCATTAAATTTACTTGAATTTGAGCTACGTTAGTTTTAGCTAGTTCTATCATAGCTTTTGAAATGTCAAGACCATATAGTTCTATTTGAGGATTCAATTTATGGATTTCTTTTAAAAGTTTACCATGACCAGTTCCAATATCGAGAAGACGACCCCTTTTAATTACTTTTAATAAATCTTGTGCAATTTGTGAAATTTGATTTTGAACAGGAGCAATACTCATCATTTTATTATAGATTTTAGCACCAAACACGGGTAATTTAATAAAGTTTTGCTCTCCACGATCCATAGAATTACATCATCTCTAATTTTCCAAGAATAGAAGATTACATAAATTATTTATTATTAAGATTTATCTCAATTTGAGATTTCAAAAATCATCCTTACCTTAATCCTTTAATTTTTATTTTTGAAGAACTAAGCAATAATGGTGATGGACATTCGACACATACGTCTTAGGATATCCCCAAATTCCTAATTGTTTTTGATTTTGACACCAAATAAACTCTTGTCTTAACTTATAAGTTGTTGAGAGTAATTTCGCTAAATCCCAGGCAATTGGGATCATTAATCCTCCTTTAGGGCGTACATTCTGCACAACGATGATTAAATAGCCGTCATTTTTAAGGATCCTAAATATATCATTAAATATAACCTCCATTTCTTTAATATAGTCCTCATAGTTCGATATATTTCCTATGTCATTAGGACTTTCGCTATACTTTTCATCTAAGCCGTCTTCTATTCTTTTTTTATGAGTTGACTTTACTCCTCCCCTCGAAGTTCTTAAAATGTTCCAATATGGAGGGGATGTTATGCAAAAATCTATTGGTGGAAAGTTATTCTGTTTATGTAGATTTAATACATCTCTACAATCATTGTTAAATATTTTGCAAAATAAGTCATCTAATATCTTTAGAGAATTTTTTTGTTCCGCGATCCTTTTAGTAGCATAATTAAAATATTTTAGATTGATTTCAGTACCCCAACAATTCCTACCTAGATTTAAGCACGCAACGGCAGTGCTTCCGATACCCATAAATGGATCGAAAACCCAGCCTTCTTTTTTTGTAAAAAATTCTATAAAATATTCTATAAGCTCTGGTGGAAAAGAAGCAGGGTGATCTTTAATTTCTTTTGGAATATCCGAGGGTTTTCCATCAACGATTATCCAACTTTTTGTGTGTCTTAACCATTCTTTGCCATTCAAATCATTTAGAGTATTCTTATAGTTATAAGACCCTTGTTTTTCAATTTTAAAGTACAACTCATGAATACTTTTTGCTACTTGACGAAATAGTTTTGCTGAAGAGGGAAAATTGCCACTCATAAAGGTTTGTTGAGCATTCATCATCAATTCTTTTATATCATTATATTTTGAATAGATTAATTTCTCATTTCCTTCATATATAATGTCTAGATCGGATTTCAACTTGGAAATTAAAGATTTATACTCAATCTTATCATTCTTACTCATTTTTAAACCACATGAAAAACATTATCACGTAGAAAAATTTAGTTAATTTATGTCTAAGAATTAACCATTAAATATTTGTCTTAGATTTCATTTTTGATCTTATAGTGTGTAATTTTTTAAGGGTTTTCTATGAAAGAATATGAGGACATTTTGAAAAATTACGTCCCAAATGAAGTTGAGGGTAAATTTTTTGTTTTGGATAGGGCTCAACAGAAGTGGATTCAGGGCTGGATTGCAATAGATTCAAATTTAAAAGCTTTTACTAAAAGTTTAAAAGAAGAGATTGACTACTCTTGGAACTTAGATCATATATTTATCGAAAACTTTTCGATCTTCTACATTAATACCGATAATAATGCTTTGGTAGAAATTAAAGATAATAAAACATTAAGCATTGCTAGGAGAAGAGAATTGGTATTAATTGTTTTACTTGATAAAAGTGTAAAATTTAGAACCATAAAAGATATTAAACCACTATATGACTGGTATTCCACAAATATTAAAGAAATATCATCTTAAATAAAGGAAATTATAATAAAATAGATTAAATATATTATTCCGTTTTAAATTTTCGATATTTTAGAAGCTGTGCTAACCAGGCACCAATTCTTGCTTCCATTTTATCCTCGCTTTTTGACTCAGATTCAAGGACAGATTCTGCAGTTTGTGGTATTTCGACGCTTTTTACAGATTCAGCGCTTAAAATGAATTGTTCTTCATTTTCTGGTTTACTAATTGGTTCTTTTGGGATTTCTGGTGCACTCTCCGGTAATGATTCATAAATTAATATTGATTTTGACTCATCTTCAGGTGGTTTAACTTCAGGAATGACTTTTGGTGCTAAGTGAACATCGGATTGTTCTAGCGCTTTAGACATTAAGGGGGAGACTTCCTCGATTTTTAGTTTGGTATCTGATTCAATATTTATTTCTGGTGCGGTTTCTGGCAACGATTTAGCAATAGATACTAATTTTGGTTCATCTTTCAACCCAAAATCTCTGTAAGTAAGGAGCTGGGTTAACCATTCATATATTCTCTTTTCAGGCGTAATCTCTATTTCAGGGATAGTTTCCAAACTAGGTTCGAGATATACTTCCGTTTCTGCCATAACTTCTTCTTTAGCTATAACTTCACTCATTTCAGAAGAGGATACTACCATTTCTGATTCTTCTTGGGGCGTTTCATCTATTATTGTTGTCGGTGTTAATTCAGTAGTTTCATCATATTCTGGTGCAGGAATAGGTAATGGTGCGGGTTCAAATGTTGAAGACTCTTCTGAGTTTTGTTCAATTACTTGCTTAGGTTTATGTGTAGGTTCTGACTCATAAACGGGTTCTGGTTCTTTAAAAACAATCTCTTTCTCATCTTTTTCTAATTTTACTTTAGTATCAATTATCTCACTTTCATCTCCTAGTATCAATTCACTTGGAGATTGAATGATCTTAAATGGATTATTCTCAGGTCGAAACATTTCAGAACCTAGAAATATCATTTTTGATTTAATCATTTTATTTTTTATCCGCAATTCTACTTCAAAATCTCCGGGTGTTAAAAAGTCGAACCCATCTAATTCACTATCTAACACAGTATTCCATTCAATCGTATTTTTTTGTGTTTCATTTACTTTATAAGTATTTTCAGTTCTATAGACGTTGATAATTTTAATTTTATCTAAACATTTTATTTTTCCTTGGAATGACTGCCTTTTTTTCCCTTTAATGGTCCATCTTAAATGAAATCCATCTGATTGTTTCCATAAAACATATCCTAAAAATTTACCGGGAATAAAGTCCGGTTTTCCTAAAATCGTTTTTACATTCATTTTCAATCAAAACTTTTTTGTACAACTAATGTTAATTTATTGAACGGCTAATAAATAAATCTTTATATTGAATTTTTCATTTTAAGAAAGCTTTATATAGTACTAATGATGAGAAATTTTCTATTTGAATAATCTATCATCTTGTTATAATACTTATATGATTTACTTTATTTATTGAAGTTAGAAAAAAGATGACATTTTCATTAAGATCTAAACCAAATTTATGGAAGCTTCTTAAATTTTAATTTGAGAAATATTAGTAGGAATAAATTAAGAAAATCAAAACGAAAAAAAAATTGGAATTAAAAAAACTTATTTTATTTGCTAGCTTATTTTTTCGGAGCCTTTTTCTTAGCGGGTGCTTTTTTTTTCGGAGCAGCTTTTTTAGCAGGTGCTTTTTTAGCAGGAGCTTTCTTTTTTGCCATTAGATAATACCTCTTCTTAACTATTTTATAATTTATAAAAATGATTTATTTTATAAAGAATTGTTTAAGATATTTTTAAATGTTCCTATTTTGTCATATTGGATGATAAATTTACTCTCATTTTACCCTAAGCTATGTTGTGGAATACTTAAGGGTTGAAAGCTATAAAATTCTTGTTAAAACTATAAGATAAAGGAATTTAAAACAAATTTGAGGCTCTGCTCAGTATATATTTAATGTGTACTGATTTCTAAAACATGTATTAAAGATATTTAAGATAAAAAAAAATGAAAGAACGCTTTACTTTAAATTATTAGATTGTTATGAATCAAACCAATAAAAGATTTAAAATCTCTGAAAAAGCGATATTGATTACTGGAATCTTGTTAATTATTCTTTCTTTTATAAGTGAGATCAATTTTCACTTTATACAAGAATTTAGGCATGAATTAGTTGAAACAGATACGTTTTGGAGAGCTGAAGCTCCTGAAGTATTCAATTCAATGAGCTTTTTAATTATTGGGGTTATTTTGATAATAATCGCTTTTAAACTCTCAAAAAAGACCCAAAAATAAATCTTGTTTATTTAAAATAACGATTATTAAGCTCATAATAATTTATCAATTATTTTGTCGACTTTATCTTTAATATCCAATACTTTGGAAGAGGGATTTTTTAATACTTGTTTTGTCTCTATAAAAATGTGAGTGCTTATACGTTTAACTAGTTGTAGATCTACTTCATTTTCAATTAAAAATACAAAGTAAATGGATTTTTGATCCGAGAACAAGTCTTTAGTGATGATAAGGATTTCATAATTTTCACCATAATTTATTGTCGCAATATCTTCTTTAAAAAGCTGTTTTCCAATAGCTCCAATGGCTGAGATTAATCCGCTGAATATCGCAGGTTCAATATCATTTAATGTATCATCCATTTTTTTAGAATAGAAAGGATATCCTTGAGAATCACAGATTAGAATCGATTTAATCATAATAATAGTTTTTTTCTAATTATATTATTTAATAGAATATTTTTGTATTCATAGTAAAATAGGTATTTTTTAATTTTTACTATCTTCTTAAAAAAGTATTATAATAACGCCAACGACTGTTAGAATAACGCCCAAAAAACCTCTCTTTGTTAATTTTTCTTTATTTATTATGTAGGAAAAAGGAATTGTAAAGAGTGGTAATGCCGTCGAAATTAATGACATGAAGGAAGCACCTACTATATGAATTGCTTCCCCAAAAAAGAGACTCCCAAGAACATAACTAAGAATTGCAGAAATAATTAATATTTTCCAAGTTTGCCTATTTTTAGGTATTGGCTTATATTTTTGTTCAATATACGCAATTGTATTTAGAATAACTGCCGCAAAAAGAAATCTTACCATTAAAGCTAAAATCGTACTAAATATATTAGTACCTAATATCTGATTAACTTGACTGATCGAATAGTCTGATAAAGCAAGTCCAATTGCCCATGAAATTGCTGCTATGCTTGCATAAATTAATCCTTTAATCGAAATCGGAATATCAATTAATTTAAAATTAGTATGATCCCCCTCCTTATCATCTAATATTGTTTTTGGATTAGATTGTTTTTTTTGTTCAAAAATTTTTACTTTTTGTTTTGTGATAATAACCACACCTATTCCAATTAATATTCCAGAGAAAATCATTTGGAAGGTGAATGGACGATTTAAAAAAAGTGTAGCAAATAATATTGTAAAAAATGGGGTAGTATTTGTAATTGCAAGAGCTTTTGCAGGACCCAAAATCTTTTGAGAGTGGAGATAAGAGGTATCCCCTATAATTACAGTAAATAAGATACTCATACCTAATAATGAAATAACCAACAAAGGAAGATTAATAATATTAAAAAGAAAACCAGAGAATAAGCAAATTATTAAAAAGCTGATTAGCCCAATAAGAGATCGTATGGCATTTTGAAAGATAGGCGTAGCTTCTTTTTCTATCTTCCTTGCAAGCACGAATGAAAGCGCAAATGACACAGTAGTAAGAATTGCGACTACTTCTCCATACATCTTACCTTATATCTCCTAGGTTTAATACAGAATTAAATTTATAATATAAAGTAATAATATGAAGAAAAAAATTCAAATAAAAATAAAATTCTTTATTTTTAAGAAAAAGTTTTCAAGTTAAAAAAGAATTATTTAGCTATTTTTGACATTTTTCAATACAAAGAATAGTGCTCCTAATTCACCAGTGATTGAAGTATTTGGAGGGACAAAATCATAACTTTGGTTATATACTGCCATCAATTCGAATCCACCAGCTTGAGCAAGCTTTTTAAATTCATCATAAATCCATAATCGAAGCTCATGTGCTTCTTGTACTACAAATTTTTGACCATTCTCCTCGACTACCATTTGAAAATCAACATGCCTTATACGATTCTCAATATCGTACCAATTAATTGCCCATGTAAGCTCAATTTCTAATCCATTTTCTTTTACATACCAAGTATCATCATATTTCTTTTCATTCTTAATATCGTCGCATTTACAGCTAATTTCTACTATATATATGCCACCCTTTTTTATTGACTCTCCAGTTGCTTTAAAGTGCGAAATAATGTCTTCATCATTTCTTAAGTAACCCAAACTATTTATACAAACGAAAGCAGCATCATATTTAGTCTCAAATATCATATCTTTCATATTTCCAACAACAGCATCGGATTCCATATTCGAGATACCACATTTTCTTAAACGTTCTTTCGAATATTCAACCATAGCAGGGTTTAAATCATAACCTAGAGCAATATACCCAAATTTAGGTAATGCTTCTAAAAACATTCCCGGACCACACGCCGGTTCCATGACACGTTTCACAGCGATATCTGAATATAATTGAAAGCATTTTTGGAAAAAATTAATATCACTTATCACATCCCTTGTAAATGCCTTATCATAATACTTAGGAAAATCGTAGAAATGCTGGGTCTTAGGTTTCATATCTACAGCATAATTTTCTGAAATAGTCAAGTTTTCTTCAATAGCAGCATTAGCATTTTTATTTTGCGTTAAAATCAAATTCTTTTCATTCGAGTTCGTTAATGGTTTTTGGTGTATTGATTCTATATTATTTATCATTTTTATAACCTCAACTTATATATTTAATATGTCGATTAAATGTGCATATTATTCTTGTAATCATATTTTAATTAAAAGAAAGAAAGTTATTTTTCCTTAGATTTTTGGAATTCCTAAATCCATTAATAAAATAAGATTTTTCTTATGTTTCTTATAAGTAGATTGAATCGTTTCAAATATATAAACTTTTTCTTGAAAAAGTAATAAAAGTTTTTAAGAACTTTATTTAAAAGGTTATTTTTTCAATAATGTTGGTATTATATCAACTAATACTATTTATTAATTAAATCATTTAATTGGATTAATAGTACTTAGCATTAAATGACTTAATTTAAATAGAATTGGGAGTGTGATCTATATTTCTTCCCCCCCTAATAATACAGATAATCTAGATGATAGTGCCCTTAAAACCAAAACAATGCGAATTTCAATTGCTGAGGGAAGTTTTGGAGTATTTAGCAGTATTTTAGTTGACAATTACATCGTTCCCTTTTCACTCAGTATTAACTCCTCCCCATTTCAAGTTGGCCTTCTCACCTCATTGGGAAATTTAATCTCTCCCATGGGACAATTAATTGGAGCTTGTGGTATCGAGAGAACTTCCCGAAAGTTTACTTTATTAAGTGGAATATTAGGTCAAGCTGCAGTGTGGCCGTTTTTCTTCATAATTGCTTTTCTATTTCAAATGGGAATGTTACAAGCATACCTTTCTTGGATTTTAATTGGATTCTTTTTAATATATATGTTAAGTGCAGGGATTATGAATCCTCCTTGGTTTTCAGTCATGGGCGATATCGTCCCAGAAAATTATAGAGGGAGATATTTTGCGAAGAGAAATTTAATTACTAATTCAATTGGTTTAATTGGGATATTATTATTATCTTTTTCTCTTGATTGGTTCAACCTTCAAGGGGCACTTCTAGTTGGATTTATGGTAATATTTATTCTTGGTTTAATTACACGATTAGTTTCAGCATTTCTTTTCACCCGCCAATATTACCCCTCATATAATTTTGAAAAAATAGATCACGTAAAAACAAGTCACTTTTTTAAAGAAATCCCTAAAAGTAATTTTGGGAAATTTACTCTTTTTGTATCGTTACTCATTTTTGGACAATGGATAGCAGGCCCTTTTTTCTCAGTATATATGCTAGATGAGTTACATTTTGATTATTCTATTTTTATCATTATTAATTTATCCTCATCGTTAGTTGGACTTTTCATTTTTCCCATACTCGGTAGAGTTTCCGATAAATATGGAAATGTAATATTAATCAAACTTGGTGGAATAATTATTCCTATTTTACCCCTCTTATGGTTATTTTTTAATACTCCATTAAGTATTATATTAGGACCTCAATTACTAGGAGGTATAGGATGGACAGCATTCAATTTAGCCACATCAAACTTCATTTTTGATAATATCGTCTCAAAAAAAAGAGGGAAATATATTGCCTTGTATAATTTGTTATTGGGAATAGCAATAACAATGGGTGGTTTACTCGGAAGCGTTATAATTAGCTTTATTCCTATAGATTTCATGAATCAATATCACTTTTTATTTTTGCTTTCTGGAATTGTTCGTGTTATTGTAGTAATTTTCTTTTGGCGAAAAATACAAGAAGTCAGAATAAAAGCAAAACCAATTTTCAATATTAAGAATTCAAGCATTTATAAATGGCTTTACGATATTACATTACGTAATAATCATAACGGAAAGAAAAACAAAGATAAAGTTGAAAATTAAGACCGAATAGTTAAAGAATTTTTTATTGAAAATGTTGTATTCGGTTTAATAAATGTATTTTGACATAAGGGGCAGGAATTATATTTTATTAACCAATTAGATACACACCTATAATGGTATTTACTTCCACAGAAAGAACATTCAATGGTATCAAATCGATTATTCCAGATGTATTTATGACAAACAACACACTGTACTTTATTTGTTTCGTGAATTTTCTCATTTTTCAATTTATGACCACAATTTCGACAATAATTAATCTGTTCGTTGTTACTTCTCACAATTTTTATCCCACAATATGCGCAATAATTCATGATCCCTTCTTCTACCATTATCTCTTTTGCACTTAAAATTTCTTTTAGCTTTACTCTTATTACCATAAGTTCTAAATTAGTAAAAAATGATTTCTAGTCCAATTTTTAATGATAAATTTACAGATATTTGGTTTATTCAATGATTTATTAAATTAGAATTACCTTGACTAACTTTTTTGCTAGGTTTTGTTAAAATTAGTTGTCAAAAATCTATATAAATTGAATGAGATAATTAAGTCTTAAGGTGATAAAAATAGCAATTCAATCTGAAGATATTTTAATTCATGCTATTAGTCATAAAATTAGGAGAGAAATCTTGGAATTATTGGATAATTCCCCTAAAAGCTTTTCTGAAGTTCTTAATTATTTTGATTTGTCCACAGGCAAGTTAGATTATCATTTAAAGCAAATAAAGGGATTTATTTTTAAAAATGAAACAAATAATTACGAACTTACATCTTTGGGACAAAAAGCGTTAGAAATATTAAGAATTATTAAAAAAGAAGTGGGATTTGAGGAACAACCCTATTTAAAAGAAGCTTTTATTTCCCAAAAAAGTAGTTCATCCTCTATATTTAGCCAAGGAGTTAATCTTGGCATTGGAGGATTAGTTTTTATTACCGCAATAACTATATTTTTGCTTATTGTTTTTTTAAATGTTGCGGATGCCCCCTTTTTTATTTGGCCAATAATAATTACTATGTTTTTAGGCGAGTTGTATGCGTTAATCTGGCTCATCAGGTTAAGAAAACATGGTCCAGCATTCATAGAACGCCTTAATAAGCATCTTAAGGAAGAAAATTCAAACTGAATTTCACTTTTTTTTATTTATTTAAGATACTTTTCATTAATTGCATTAATTGCATTTAAAAGATTCTCCCAATTAGCTCCAGATAATCCACCTTCCGGCTCAAAAGTAAGAATTCCCTTGTATCTCCATTGCTTTAGAATAAGTTCCAATGCCTCTTCCACAGTAAAGGGTGAATTTTTCAATTTCCATTGATCATCTTCTAATTCGCCTCTAATATGCACATTAGCTATTTTTTTTTTTATTTTTGAAAATTTTTTTAACTCATCATATAATGCACACCATCTTAAATCTAAGGTAATCCATTTAAAGTCTTTGATTAACTCAAATGGTGTGAAATTTGGCATGCTAGTAGGAATATTCTCAACACTCAAAATGAGATGTGGAAATTCTGCTGAAATTTTATAAATAGTTTCTTTTAGGAGGGATAAATTTAATGTTTTACTTTTAGTATCCCATATATGAAACACGCAGAGTTTAGCTTTTAATAGTTCTGCTAAACTGGCAGACTCCTTAAGCAAAACTCTGCCATTCTTAAGATTTTCACGACTTTCTGAACATAATAGTAGCCCAATATCTCTATTTCCATGAATCGATAATATTGGAACGCTTAAATTGTTAAGTTTATTACCAATTTCTTTAACATCATATTTTAAACTATCTTTCCAATTGCTTAATCGACTATAACGTGGATCATCATCTTCAGGTGGATGTCTTCTATTCCATTCTGCTAAATATTGAAACTCGAATCCTTGGATGATAGAGAAATTCCATAACTTTAGCATAACCTCTAATGTTTTATCCAAATCGAAATAATTACTATTAATAATTCGGGTAAGAGGAGACGTAGAAAAGGATAATTTATTTTTCATGATCCTCCAAAGAATAATATAATTTTGATTTAGGGATATATTTAACTACCGAAGTTCTCATTAATAATGTCTTCCAAAAATTTTAATTCTACAGGATTATGAGATTTAATCTTTTTCATTAGCGTTCCAGCTAGTTGATTAATAGGATCAATTTTTTACCACTAATTGCAAAATTTCAAAGCATTTCCATAAAATTCTAGATTAATTGATATTTATTCTTGCTTCTACTTGCATTATAGATTTAAGATTTCGATAATTTCCAATCCATCCTCCATATCTGCAACATAAGCAATGTTCCCATCAACCATAACGTCGTAAGCGTGTCCTCCATCGAAGTAGTGACCAGTTTTAATTGGATTAGATGGATCACTTATATCAATTATATTTAACCCCATTTCATAATCTGCTAAAAATGCATAATTTTCTTGGATGCATGACGCAAAAATTGCACCTCCATCATGATGATATCCTACTTGAATTATATGAGATGGATCGGAAATATCAAGAATGTGTAATCCGCCTCCATTCATCGCATGGTTGCAAACATATACATAATCGTCTTTAACAAAAGGATTCCAGTAATCAACATCCATAGGAGCATGATTTCCAACTTGAATCGGATGGTAAGGGTCACTCACATCAACAATTCTTAAACTACTATACGTAGAAAGATGATCTACTATATAGGCTCTATTATTAAGGATGTAAAGCTGACTACATGCTCCAGAGGTCGCAAATCGTGCTAATTCTCTAATATCATGATAATCACTAATGTTTAAAATAACTAATCCTCTTGACCAATCAGCTATATAAGCAATTTCCCCTACGATTTGCACATCATAAACAGCACCACTGCTTGTAAACTGATCCAATTTAATGGGATTTGAAGGGACACTCACATTAATAACCTCTAATCCAATGTTCGGGTTAGCTAAAAAAGCAGTCTCTCCCACTACATCTACCTTAATTGGAAATCCTCCATCATAGAAGAACCCTAACTTGGCAGGATGGCGGGGATCACTAATATTAATAATTACTAAACCTCCTGGATTCTGTTCTGCTCTATCTACTAAATATGCTATATCCCCTTCAATATCTAGATCGTATGCAAACCCACCAGTATCTAATTGTCCTAATTCGACTGTGTTAAATGGAAGATATTTCGAGAAAAAGATTAGAGGGAGTATGATAGCGGCACTTGCTATAAAACAGATAGAGACAATTAGCAGTACTTTTTTACGGTTAATTAGCAAGATAATCTCTTTTTAGAGTATAAACTATAATTCTAGTTCAATTTGTCAATTAAAATAGATTTCGAAAATAAAGCTAATTAAAAAGGTTGATTTAAAAAATAGGTTATTTCATTTCATATTTTGTAATTATCATTTTAGTTAAACTCTCAAAAGCATTCTCGAGATTCGCGCCCGTAAGAATATCGCATTCAAAATAACCATTTAATTCTTCAGAGGCTACAAAATCTAACCCTTCCTCTTTAGTTACTTGGCGGGTATCATTTAAATCATCACTACTACCCAACAAAATAATGGGAACATTATCGGTATTATCCCTTATGATTTGAACCCATCTAGATAGTTTATGTAATGTTTCTGAATCTGAAATTTCAAACATTAATATCGCTCCCAATGCTCCTCTACAGTAGTAAGGAATCATTTGTCTCCATCGTTCTTCAGATGCTAAATCCCATATCTGCAATTTAATATTAATATCTTCTATTTTTATCTCTTTTATCCCAAAGCTTATACCAATTGATAACTTTGTATTAGCTTTAAACCATGAGTTTCCAAACTTCTCTAAATAATCAAACTTACCTAAATTGCTATGCCCCAGTAATATAACTTTAAATGAAAAATGAGGTTCAAAATATTCTTCCGTCTTTCTTTTTGGTAGGAACGAAGGCTCCTTACTTATGATTGATAAATCCTCATTTATTCTTCTTTTACTTCTTTTTCTTTTAAATAATCCCAAAGCAGTTTTAGTCCTTGATTTTTAAATTAGTTCCTGTTATAAAATTAGAACTTATATTATATAATAGAGAAGGGCAATATAAAATAAATAGCAATCCGGGTATTTTATAATTATCGTATTCTATCTAACATCAGTTTGGTTAAAATTTTAAAACACTCTTCTACATTCTCTCCCGTTTTACTGGAACATTCTATAAAGCCATCTAAACCCATAGATTTCGCAACCCTTTTTCCTTCTTCATAAGAAATTTCTCTAATTACTTCTAAATCTAATTTACCTCCAATTAAAAGGATCGGCATTTGCTCTCTAGCGCCATTCATAACAGTTAACCAATCGCTGAGGTGCACAAAAGAGGAATCTTCTGTAATATCATACATTAAAATTCCTCCCTTTGCTCCCGATATATATCGAGGAAAGATAAACCGAAATCGTTCTTCACCGCCAAAATCCCATATCATCAGCTTTACTCGCGATCCGTCAATTTTTAGATCCTTCGTCTCAAAATCAACTCCTATTGTCATGTGTAAGCCTGGAAGATAAAGTTCAGTTATGAATCTTTTGGCTAAGGTTGTTTTACCACAACCAGCATCACCAAAGATTACTACTTTGAAAATAGCGTCGTACATGTTATTCTTTTTCCAATAATATTTTTTTTACTTCGGAATATTGTTATTTGTATTATTATTAAACGAGATCATCTCTAATCTGCATCATTCCAATAAATCTTTAATTGGCACTTGAATATCCTTATGCTCTTAAATACGCCTTTTTTGTATAAAAATAATACAACCTAAAAAGAAATAATCTTTATATTTAAATCTTTTCCATCTAATTAATTGGTTTTTCATTTTTTCCACGTAAGTTAACTGAAAAGTATAACTTTAGGATAAATTTAATTGCTATTCCATTTTGTCCCATGAATTTAAGGAATAAATTAATAAAATATTTATAATAATTTTAAATCCATGAGCTTCTGTTATTTTTTAACATAATTTGTGCTAATTCTTGAAAAATAACATCTACATTTTGCCCTGTTTTACTTGAACTCTCTAAAAATGCATTTAATTCATGTTCTTCCATCAATTTTTTTCCTTCCTTAGTGGATACTTCACGATAAGCCTCTAAATCCATTTTGCCTCCAACTAACATAATTGGAAATGATTCAGAGGATTCCTTAATAACTGCTAACCACTCATCAATATGAAGTGTCGAAGCTAAGTTTGTAATATCATACATAAATATACCCCCATGAGCTCCTTTTACATATCTTGGAAGGAAAAATCTAAATCTCTCCTCTCCGCCAAAATCCCAAATCTGTAATTTCACGCTCTTATTATCTACGGTCAGCACCTTTACTTGTAAGTCGACACCTATAGTCATTTGAGTATCTGAAATAAATTTATTCGTCATGAATCTTTTTGCTAAGGTGGTTTTACCACAGCCAGCGTCACCGAAGATAACAATTTTGAAGATTGCATCAAACATGATATCTCTTAGAGAATTAATTTAAAGATATTTAATATAACTTATAAACAGAACGTTATTATTAAAAATTATTTTTATTTTTCATCACTTTCTTATTTAGCGAGTTAGTTCTAATACACTTACTAATAGATAAAAAGCAAAAGAAAATTAAAAGATAATATTGAATATATATAAAAAAATGATTTTGGAGAAAATGTAGGAAAAAATCAATCTAAACAGCTTAAATTATTTCTTTAAAACCAATCTCTATTGATGAAAGCATAAGGGGCAAAATCCTTTTCTTCAACTTGTGCTAAGATTTTCCCTTTAACCATGGTGTTGGTACCCTTTGAATAAACACCCCCCAATATTCTAATAATTTCTACTTCTTCCCAAGGGTCATGAACAGATGACTTCAAATTAATATTACCCTCTCCAACTTCAATCACTTCTGAGCGATACTGGGTTATAACTTCAGTTAACCAAGGTTTATAATCAAATCCTTTTCCATTAGGGGCTGGAAATCTTTTGAAATTAAAAGCTCTGGCATCAGGATTTAAAGCATCGACTTCCTGTAATTTTTGGTCAATATCTTCCGCATTAGGTTTTCCTGTTAATTTAATAGATAATTCAATGTTTCTAGTATCATGTCGTTCTGACCATCCGTTAATCACATTTCCTTCATATTTATAGTAAATATTAGCTAATTTTTTAGGAAATCCCCATAATTCACGCCCATATATCTGTCCCATATCTCTTCCGGGACCATCTAAATGCATTGCTAGGCAATAATTTCCAAATTTTCCATCATATTCCGCCCGAATGAATATTGCTGATTCGGAATACCCATAAGTGAAATTAGTATCAGCCCATTGACCTACAAAAGCTGTAGCAAGAGGAAATTTAGGAGGTTTGAGGGGTTTAGGGAGTAATTTTTCCACCACATTGAATGATGTTTCCCAGAACACACTTGCAGTTTCGGCTTCATAAAAAATTAGTTTTTGTTCTTTTTTTACTCTATCTTTTATTTCTTGGGGGGTTTTAACAAATGACATATTATATCTTTAGCTCTTTTTCACGAAAATTTCTTAATTAAATCTTAAACTTAATATAATTTTAATATTTCGAATAGTTATAATTTTTGTAAATTATATATTAAAGAGCAAGTATATAGGTTTTAGACTTAAATTTTTGAAAGATCCCTCGAGATCATTTTTCGGCGGTAAGAGGGTTCCTTTTTGCTTATTGTTCGGCAAGCTTTCACAGTAAGTGCTGACACTTTTGATGCACGCTTTTGGTATTGTTCTTCTGTCAACTCTATGAATCCTAAACAATCATAAAAACAAAATTCTACGCATATGGGGTTACCACCACATAAATCACATTTCACAATACCTACATCCTTAATATATTCTATTGCACCAAATGGGCAAGCAACAACACAGTGATGGCATGCAATACATTTTTCCTTGTCAATCTCTATAATTTTATCACCCTGAGCGTTTACTGATTTAAATATTGCATCAGCTGAACAGACTTTTAAACATAAAGGATCTTTACAATGCACACATACAAGAGGATTAGACCAGCCCTTTAATCCATCAGTCACAACTTTAATTCTTGAACGCATAGGAATAAATTGTCCTTCTTTAGCACTTGAACATGCTAATTCACATAAATGGCATCCCGTACAATTTTCCGCCTTAATGACTAGAACTCTTGAATTCATACGATTTTTAACCCCCTGTAATTTGAATCGTTATAATTAACTCGTCTCCATCACTTAAAATAGTTTGATACTTATCCGGTAATGAAACCACATTAGTCCCATTAAGTAAAACTGAAAATTCTTTCTTCAGATTACCATCTTTAAATAAGATGTCAGCTAAAGAGCTATTTTGTCTATCTATCACCCTAAATAATACTTGGTGTATGGTGAACTGATTTCCTTCAACATATTCAAAATTATTGGGGAAATCTTGGTTAGAAACTCCAATTAATTGAATTTTAACTTTTATAATCAAAATTCACCTTTAATCTTATATAATTATTTTGGGGTCATTATCATAACCATAATTCATAATAGTTTCCTTAGTAGGGATACCTTCTTCATCCCAACCACGACATGTGTAATATTCAGCCCGCATTTTTAAGAAATTATCCGTTCCTATAATTTTTTCTTTAGGTGGACCATCTGGAAGACGTTCTTCTAAAATTCTTTGTGGTAGGTAATCATCTTTAGAACTCAATCCCTCACGAATATTAATCCTACGAATAAGAGTTTCGATAGCTTCACTTCGTTCTATAAGGTCTCTTCCACTATAATTTGATCCCACCACAATATTCACATAATTCGCCCAACTATCTTCATTTAAATTAATTCTTGGACCAATCATATCACAAACTATAAGAGAATGCATTATACTACGATGATTCATTAAATCGCGCACAATTTCTGCTTTCCCCTCAACTTTAAAAGGATTTAAGCCACCTAATAATTCTACGGAAGGAGGCCACGCTCTTCGATGGCAACCGCCTCTTGGGGTAATTGAATATGTAATTGCAGACCCCCAACCTGCACGGGGATCATATGCGGGTAATTCCAACCCTTTCACATGCATTGCATATTCTTCAGTATTCTTTTTAAGCTCCCGAGCCATGATTTTAACTCCTTTAGCACAAAAAGCTCCAAACTCCTTTTTATGAGCTATAAGTTCAAGTAATTCCATAATTACAGGATAATTCCCAAAATTAAGTTTTAAACCATAAGTATCTTCCTCAGTTAAAATTCCTCTTTCATAGCACTCCATTACAAATCCAATTACTACACCGGTAGAGATCGTATCCATCCCCAAATCATCGCAGAGATAATTTGCTTTCATAATTGCTGGTAGATAATCTATTTCTAAATTAGACCCAAGCATGGCAAGAGTTTCATATTCTGGGCCTTCCAGAATTAAGTCCTTATAGATTCCATCCTTAATTCGTGTCATATTTGAGCAGCCCGCGAAACAAGCAAAACACGCTCTATCTCCAATTTTGACACCTATAACCGCATCCTTGTCAATATTGCCCGTAGCTTTTGGAAATTGACCCTTAGAAAAGTTTCGAGTAGGAAGCATGCCAGCGGCATTAGTAATACTCAATGTCATTGGCGTCATATGTCGGAATTTAACTCTTTTTTGATGGTCTAGAACAAGCTGAGTAAGAGTCGCCATTTCCGAGCACTTAATTCCCCCAGAACCTTTAACAGCTATCGCTTTAAGGCTCTTGGAACCCATTACAGCACCAGCACCTCCTCTACCAGCTTTTCTAAAATATTCACTTCCAACACATGCAAATGGGATAAGATTCTCTCCTGCAGGCCCAATAGATAAACTACCACATTCAGATTCAAACCTTTCCCGAATAATTGTTTCTGTTTCAAAAGCACCTTTACCCCATAAATCCTTTGCATCTGAAAATTCAATATCATCATCATAGATAAATAAATTAATCGGAGCTTTAGCTTTTCCAGTAATAATTAGAGCATCGTATCCAGCGTATTTAAGCTCTGAAGCAATTCTTCCACTTGAGTAAGATTCTAACCAAGCACCGCTTGCAGGTGATTTTGTTACTATCAGATGTTTACCCGCGGTAGGTGCAATCGTTCCACTCAAGGGCCCTGTGAGAATCATAAAAACATTATTTGGGTCAAGTGGTCCTGTGTCGGGAGGTACTAAATCCCAATAAAGCTTTGCTCCAAGACCTCTGCCACCAATATACTTATTTAAGACATTTTCTGGCCACTTTATTATTTTATATGTTTCTTGACTTAGGTTTATATATAAAAACTGTCCTTTATATCCATAGACCATATTCTCAGCATTCATCGTCTTTTAAATTATATTTATTTTATTCCCTTATAAAAATACTTTTTATGTCTGTTTTTCTTCTGTTCATAATCTTAAAGTTCTTTTAATTCAAATAAGAAGGGTTATAAGAACTTTAACTTAATCCTAATTTACAATATAAAAACTACAATATCTAGTTTGAATATATAGAAATGAACTTTTCTTTTTTTAGATAAGCAAATCATGTAGCATAAACTAAAGTGTAATTTATATTGATAGAATAATTCTTATTAAGCTTAATATGATAGATGATGAGCCACTTACCTAATTTCCTCCCATTAGTAAAAGTTCTGATAAAAATTTTCATGCTAATCAAAATAAGGGAATTATCTTCTCTTTTTCTCATTAATATTGCTGGGGATATTACCCAAAGGCAAAAATTATTATAATGAATAAAAGAGACCAAAAGCCATTACATGCAAGGGTAAAAGGCCTTTTGATTGATAATTTTTTCAAGAATTTCCTTCTAAATTAAAGGAGGAGGTTGTTAGACTTTAATCACGTCCTATTTAAAATTAATTTTGTAAGAATTTTAAACGCTTTTTCTACATTTTCACCCGTTTTACTTGAACATTCAAGAAATAAATCTAATCCCATCGATTTAGCAGTTTGGATTCCCTCATCATATGAAACTTTTCTAAATGAATCTAAATCTGCCTTACTTCCTAATAATAAAATAGGGAATTTATATCTGCCTCCATTTACAACTGACAACCATTCATTAATGTGAGTGAATGATGATTCATCTGTTACATCATACATTAAAATTCCTCCCTTTGCTCCAGCAATATAATGTGGGAATATGAATCGAAATCGTTCCTCCCCAGCAAAATCCCATATTAATAGTTTTATCCTCATTCCGTCAATAGTTAGGCATTTTGTTTCAAAATCAACACCCACGGTCATAGTTGTATTTGACACAAATGAATTGGTCATAAAACGCTTTGCTAATGTCGTTTTACCTGAACCCGCATCACCAAATATAACTACTTTAAATGTAGCACTATACATTTGACCCTAACCTGATAGAGTTTAAATTATGTTATTCAATTATCAGAATTTGTATTCTCTCGAGCCCGAAGATTATGTTAATGGTTATAAGAGCTACCAAAATAACTTTTTTTGGTACTCTTTTCTATTTTTACGACGCCATTTTTGTATGAAATGT